>JAAHGR010000006.1 GCA_010672425.1 Symploca sp. SIO2E6 | reverse complement strand
TACCAATAATGATGCTCCCGATAGCCCAGACTTTACTCTGGAGCGTATACTGCTCAGCTGTCTTGCGAGCTGTTCTTGCTAATTTTTGATTTATTGCCAAAAGTTGGGTAATTGACTTTTCTACTTCTCCATCTAAATATTTGTCTCTTAAATTGATTATCTGTAGTTGCTTGCGCAATTTCAAAGCTTCTCTAGCTTTCTCCATTTCTGGTGTATTTTCTTTCCCTTGATGGAGCAGTTCAGCCTCTAATTTCTCTGGGTGAGTGATGCCATATTCGTAGTACTTTTGTTCAAAAGTCACCAATAGTTGTAGTCTTTGCTTCCATGTATCCGAAGATGACTGCAATTGTTTGTAGAATTTCTTCTCATCTCTGTTATGAAAAGAGTCTACTGTAATTTGTTGAAACCCTTGTTCAATTTGTTCCAAGGATTGCTCAAATATGTTTAACTCATCTTGCCTCTGTTCTGGTGACAACTCTATCTCAATTAGCCGGTGTTTTGCTAACTCTATTTTGCCCTTACCTTCTTTTATTTTCCACAAACCATCAACACTTGGTAGATTCTTGTTAGTTAAAATATCAATGTGATTAGCTAGTTGAGGAACTTGACTATAACCGATAAAGGTAACAGCGAAGAAAATTAAGCCCATTATTAAAAAAGCAGCCCTCAATTCAGTTTTGATGCGCATTTTTTTATAAATTAAATCATGTTCGTTTGAATACTTATACTTTGGTGATAACAAGGCAGAAGGCAGAAGGCAGACGGCAGAAGGGAAGAAAGAAAGTTGTAAGTTAGAAGGATATGATAACCATTTAGGTGGACATGGTATTATAGGTTATTTTTGACTACTCCGCTTGCCTGGTTCAATGGTGATGATGTCTTGATTGAGACATCCCTACTACCTACCACTTAACTTACTTTTGAGCCAATAGGTAGTCATTTCCCCTTTGCCTTTAACCATGATTGCACCTCGCTTTTCCAAAAGATACTTATCCTTTAAAAAGTCGTAAGTTGCAGCAGTAACCTGAATGCACCCTGGTTCTCCTGATGATTCCATGCGGGAGGCAACACTAACAGCATCACCCCACAGGTCATAGATGAACTTTGTTGTGTCAATCACCCCTGCAACTACTGAACCTGTATTGATGCCAATACGCATTATTAATGGTTTTTCTTCGTTAACTCGAAATTGAGTAATTGCCTGTTGCAGCTCCAGAGCCATGTCTGCCATTACTTCTACATGGTCTGATCTTAATCTTGGTAAGCCACCTACCACCATATAAGCATTACCAATGGTTTTAATTTTTTCGACACCATGCTTCTGGGTGAGTTGGTCAAAAGTAGAAAAAATTTGACTAAGCAAGTTGACCAGTGCTTGGGGAGACATCCTGTCAGTAAGGGAAGTAAAATTAACGATATCTGCAAACAGAATTGTCACCTGCTCATACTGCTCTGCGATTAGACTCGTATCTGGTTGAAACTGTTGAGCGATCACTTCTGGCTGTGTATTAATTAATAAGCTCTCTGACTCGTCTTGTTCTGGACACAAACCTGTATTTTTTTCTTGGAGTTGTTGTTGCAAACGGCGAATAGTAAGCTGATTTTCTACACGAGCCAAAACTTCTTCTGGATGAAATGGTTTACTGATGTAATCTACTCCTCCAATCCTAAAGGCTTGAACCTTGTCCCACGCTTCACTAAGAGCGCTCAGAAAAATTATGGGAATCTCTTTAGTTTGTGCAGAAGCTTTCAACTGTTCACAGACTTCGTAGCCATCCATGTGGGGCATTCTAATATCGAGTAAAATCAAATCCGGGGGGTCAGTTTGCACCCCAATCAAAGCCATTTTCCCATTAATAGCTTTTCTCACGTCATACCCCTGCTTGGTCAATATGCGAGATAATAAACGATGATTGTCAACTTGATCATCAACAACGAGAATTTTTCCTTGAAGTTCAGACAATGGATAGTTATGCATATACAATACTAAAATTTTGCTACATTTTAAACCAGGCTCTAAGGCAGGAGGCTCCGAGGCTCCGAGGCAGGAGGAAGAAAGCTCTAAGAGACGCTGACTCATTACTTATTACTTATTACTTATTATATCAATTCCGGTTGTATCGGAATGATTAATAATTTGGCTTTTTGGTTAGAAAACATAGACGCTGGCGGGCGCAAGCATTGCGCCCCTACGTCATGAATATTATACCAATATAGCCGGAATTGATATTACTCATTACTTATTACTCATTGGTTGTTGAGTTAATTCGATGATTAGATCAAAACGAAGTTGATCAACTAAATCTGCTAGGGTTTCCGCTAGAGAGGTATGAGTTTCGGGGATTTGTTCCAGCAGTCGGAAAATCAGTGTATCATTGAGCTGGTTAGCTGCTTGGTGTAACTGTGCGATCCACTCAGTAGGCATGAAAGCCAAAACTTCTGGTGTCAGTACCTCTTGCTGAGATGATTTCTGCCGAGGTGAGGTAGTTTTAGTTGGCTCTTCATAAAGATAAAGCACTCCTAAATGCTCAGCCATCTTGTTAAACAGCACCGCTTCTTGGAAGGGTTTGCGCACAAAGTCATCACAGCCTACTGCTAAAATATGAGCTCGCTCCTCCTCAAAGGCACTGGCAGTTAAGGCAATAATCACCGTAGCTTGACCTTGGGTTGTGGCTTTGATCTGCTTAGTAGCTTCATACCCATCCATCACTGGCATCCGCATATCCATCCAAATTAAGTGGGGTTGCCAACTCTTCCATAAAGCAACCGCTTCTTGACCATTTTCAGCTTCGTTCACCTCAAATCCCACAGTTGTCAACAAACTAGTCACTATTTGGCGATTCTCCCAAAGATCATCAACTACGAGAATGCGGTATCTAGGTTGGGATGGTGCAAGGCAAATCACTTGCTTAGTTGATGCTTGGGTTTGAACATCAGCAGCTTTAGCCAGAGTTATCGGCACATCAAACTTAAAAGTTGTTCCTTCTCCCAAGGTACTACTGACGGAGATATCCCCTCCCATCATTTGTACAAATTTACGACTAATGGGTAAACCTAAGCCGGTTCCTTCCTGAGATGTTCTACCTGTTTCAGTTTGCACAAAGGGCTCAAACAAGGTATCCATTTCCGTTGTGGCAATACCAGAACCAGTGTCCTCAACTTCAAAGAGTAATTTTTCCTCTAGATAAACTACCCGCAGCATAACATGACCTTCTTGGGTAAATTTCAGAGCATTGCCGAGTAGGTTAATCACAACTTGCCGCAATTTACTCTGGTCAGTTTGTACATATTGGGGCACACCTGGAGTACGTTCAACAATGAGCTGTAAGTTCTTGGATTGAGCTTTTAGTAGGAACATCTCTTCTAAAGAATAGAGTAGGTCATACAAGTCAAAGTTACTGAGATTGAACACACTCCTACCAGCCTCGATTTTGGACATCTCCAAAATATCATTGAGCAATGCCAGCAAATGCTCACCAGAACGACGAATGATTTTCGGATATTCCTGTTGTTGGATCTCAATGGAATCAGAACGGGTCATCAACTGACTGAATCCCAGGATGGCGTTGAGGGGTGTGCGCAATTCGTGGCTCATATTGGCGAGGAATTGGCTTTTGGCACGGTTGGCATTCTCCGCTGATTCTTTAGCTGCAACCAGTTCTTTAGTCCGTTCAATAATTAGTTCTTCTAAATGGGATTCTATCCGTTTACGTTCTTCGATTTCGCTGGTGAGTTCCCGATTCTGTTGCTGCAAAGTATCGTGAGCTAGTTTCAGTTCCTTGAGCATACCCTTGATTTGCCGATCAATGGGTTGAGCGATCGCTATACTCAAAAATATCCCCAAAACCATAGCAGTGCTTGAACCAGTAATGATGCTCCCGACAGCCCAGACTTTACTCTGGAGGGTATACTGCTCCGCTGTCTGGCGAACTCTTCTGGCTAATTTTTGATTAATCTCCAAAAGATTGGTGATTAACCCTTCTACTTCTGCATCTAAATATTTGTCTCTTAACTTAATTATCTGTAATTTCTTTCTCAATTCCAAAGCCGCTCTAACCTTCTCCATTTCTGGTGTATTTTCTTTCCCTTGATGGATCAATTCAGCTTCTACTTTCTCTGGGTGAGTGATGCCATATTGGTAGTATTCTTGTTCAAAAGTAACTAAAAGTTGGTGTTTTCGCTTCCATTCCTCTGAGGATGACTGCAATTGTTGGTAGAGTCTTTTCTCTTCCTTATTATTATAAAAAGGAGCTGCTGCTATTTGTTGAAAACCTTGGTCGATTTGTTCCCAGGATCGCTCAAATATGTTTAACTCATCCTGCCTCTGTTCTGGGGACAATTCCATGTCAATTAGCCGGTACTTTGCTAACTCGATTTTGGCTTGTCCCTCCTTAATTTTCCACAAGCCCTCAACACTGGGCAGATTCTTATTAGTTAAAATATCAACGTAAGTAGCTAGTTGAGGAACTCTACTATAACCGATAAAGGTAACAGCGAAGAAAATCAAGCCCATTATTAAAAAAGCAGATCTTAACTGAGTTTTGATGCGCATTTTTTTTAATAGGTTATTGGTCAGGGTAAGAGCATCTCATACCAAATCTGGTATAGATACCTCCGTTATAACAAAGATCGCTTCAACACGAAAAAAGCGCCCCCTGACTAGAGAGCGCTTATTCTAGAGATGCAACATGTTACATCTCTAACCCGGGTAAAAATTAACCGTTGATCACCGGAGCCGTTAAAGCAACCGGAGTAGCTTCACCAGCAGCCAAGTCTAACGGGAAGTTATGAGCATTACGCTCATGCATGACTTCAAAACCAAGGTTGGCACGGTTGAGGACATCACCCCAGGTATTAACCACACGACCCTGAGAATCCAATACTGACTGGTTGAAGTTAAAGCCATTGAGGTTAAATGCCATAGTGCTGATGCCTAAGGCAGTGAACCAGATACCAATTACTGGCCAAGCTCCCAAGAAGAAGTGCAGTGAACGGCTATTATTGAAGGAGGCATATTGGAAGATCAGGCGACCAAAGTAGCCATGAGCCGCTACGATGTTGTAGGTTTCAGTTTCTTGACCGAACTTGTAGCCGTAGTTTTGGGACTCGTTTTCGGTGGTTTCCCGCACTAAGCTAGAAGTCACCAAAGAACCATGCATTGCACTGAACAGAGAACCGCCAAATACACCAGCTACTCCCAACATGTGGAAGGGGTGCATCAGGATATTGTGTTCCGCTTGGAAAACGAACATGAAATTGAAGGTGCCGCTGATACCCAAAGGCATACCATCGGAGAAGCTACCTTGACCCAAAGGATAGATGAGGAACACGGAAGTAGCTGCAGCTACCGGTGCGCTGTAAGCAACGCAGATCCAAGGACGCATTCCCAAACGATAGCTCAACTCCCACTGACGTCCCATCCAGCAGAAAATGCCGATGAGGAAGTGGAAGATAATCAACTGATAGGGACCACCATTGTAGAGCCACTCATCCAAGGAAGCTGCTTCCCAAATGGGGTAAAAGTGCAAACCAATAGCATTGGAAGAAGGCACAATCGCACCAGAGATGATGTTGTTGCCATAGAGGAGTGAACCAGCTACCGGCTCCCGGATACCATCAATGTCCACGGGGGGAGCAGCAATAAAGCCGATAATGAAGCAAGTGGTGGCAGTTAGCAAACAGGGAATCATCAATACACCGAACCAGCCAACATAGAGGCGGTTATTGGTGGAAGTGATCCAGTTGCAAAACCTTTGCCATACAGAACCACTTTCGCGTCTGTCTAATGTGGTTGTCATGTTTGAATAATTACGATTGTTTGTTTTTTATGTTAGCCAAGTCTTGATGTTGGCTTGTACATATTTAGAATTATATTAATATATTTATTCATGGCTTTTCGTAAATTTATTTAAAGAATTACGTAAATTTATTTAAAGAATTAGGTGATAGGTATTAGGCAATGGTGATAAGTTAAAGGATCGCGCATTTTGTCAACTTCCATATATAGTGGAAAGGACACTCTCCAAAACACGCTTATATGGAAATAAGCAAGGAGTCAGAAAAATTGTGGTTCCTCTTCCCCATCTCCGCGTCCCCGCGTCCCCGCGTCCCCGTGTCCCCGCGTCCGTACTCTACACTGCTTCGGCCAATAGCGATCGCATCGACTATTTTGATTCCCAAGTCTCTATCGGCAGGGCGGGTTTTGAGGGGAATATTTGGGTAAAATGGGCGAAAATTTCCCTAAACCCGCCCCTACGAATATCCCAACGAATCGATACATCAGCGAAAGCTTGTATTGTAGGCGATCGCTACTTTATCCTAGAAACCTCTCCCACCCCTCAGAATCCCTGTGGGACTTGAGCAAAATTTAAGCCCAAATGTAGTGTAATAATATATTAATACCTAAGATAGATGTTCTAGATAAGAGGTCAATATGCCCTGTGCAGTTATCCTCACTGCTATTCGAGTTGAATACATGGCTGTTCGAGCTTATCTGAAAAAACGCCAGGAGGAAGTTTATCGTGGAACAGTCTACGAACGAGGAAGATTCTCTGCCAATAAGCGAGTGTGGGATGTAGGCATTGTTGAAATTGGTGCTGGTAATCCTGGTGCTGCTGGACAAGCAGAACGAGCGATCAGATGTTTCGACCCGGATGTTATTCTCTTTGTAGGTGTGGCAGGTGGTATCAAGGATGTACAGCTTGGTGATGTCGTTGCTTCCACCAAGGTATATGCCTATGAGTCGGGGAAAGCGGAGGAAACTTTTAAACCTAGACCAGAAATAGGTCTTAGTACTCATGATTTAGAACAAAGAGCGAAAGCTGAAGCAAGAGAAGAGAAATGGTTAAAGAGATTACCCTCAACTCCTGAAACTACTCCTACTGTTTTCGTTGCTCCTATTGCTGCGGGAGAGAAGGTTATTGCTTCAACTAAATCTGAGGTGTTTAAGTTTTTACGCTCTAATTACGGGGATGCAGTAGCAGTTGAGATGGAAGGAATCGGCTTTTTGAATGCTACTCATGCCAACCAGCAGGTTTCTGCTATGGTAATTCGGGGTATTTCAGATCTGATTGATGGCAAAAGTGAGGTTGATGCCAAGGGTTATCAAGAAATTGCGGCTCGTCATGCTAGTGCTTTTGCTTTTCAGGTATTGGCAAGGCTTAACGTAAAACATGACAAGTTTGATTCGACACGTTCTGTTTCCAATACTGAGCCTGTTAATAGTCAGGTAATTCCAAATTATCAGCAGACAGTTCGACCTGAGGCAGAGAGGGATTTACTGGAAACCGTTAGGGAATGGGTTGATTCCCGATTACGTGGACAGTTACACCATTACGTCAGGCTTAATTTACCAAAAGAGACCCAGCCTCGGCAAGTACGTCCTTGGGGAAGGGAAGTTAAAGTAGCGATCGCGCCATCAAGTGAGCTATTGTCGCCGGAAACTAGCATCGGACAGGTATTTGATCAGTGTTCAGGCAGTTTACTAATTTTAGGGGAGCCAGGGGCAGGAAAAACTACAAGCTTGCTGGATTTGGCACTGGAACTAGTAGAAAAAGCAGAAGCAAATCCACAGCAGCGTCTTCCTATTCCTGTTATTGTGGATCTTTCAGATTGGCAACCAATTGTATCTCCCTCAACCTCCAGGGAGAGTAAAGTTTCTCGGAAGAATGTTTCTGAAGAAGAGTTAGTTCAGTCGATCCTCAATTGGCTGATGAGGAAGGTGCGAGGGAGATATGGGGTTTCCCTAGAGCAAATTCAGCAATGGCTGGAGGAGAAACAGTTAGTACCTTTGCTCGATGGACTCGATGAGGTATCGCCGGAGTATCAGCAGGACTGTGTACGAGCCATTAACTTGTGGTTGCAATCGGAGTTTAACTCGGAATTGCGACCAAAACAAATAGCAGTCTGTTGTCGGCGGGAACCCTATGAGAGTTATTCTGAACCGCTAAAGTTAAATGGAGCAGTTTATCTTCAGGACTTGACAGATAAACAGATCCAGAAATTTTTGGTCGATGCGAATCGGGGTGAGTTGGCAGAGAGTTTGATGGCAGATGAGAATTTGCTGGCATTGATTCGCAGACCCTTATTATTGTCCATGGCGATTATCGCTTACAAGGAGTTAGAGCCAATTAAGTGGCAGCAGACAACTTCAGCAGGAGATAGGCTCAATTTAATTTTAGATGCCTATGTTCGGCATATGCTGAACCAAGATAGCCAGGAGAATAGTTCTTACAGAAAGAAAAAGCTTCCTAGTCAGGAACAGAGTCGTAAGTGGCTAGAAATTTTGGCCTTACAGCTGCTGCAAGACTCAGAAACCGATTTTTTGGTTAAGGGAATTAACACAAAATGGTTATCAACTTCCCTTCAGAAGCGTCTATTTGCGGTTCTTGCTATAGCCGCTTGGGGGCTTATCCTTGTCCCTGCTTGTTGGATATTAGTTCCTCTTATAGTACGTTCTGGATCATATTTTGTTGACATCCCAGTAATTATCCTATCGATAGTTTCGATATTGTGGGTGGGGTCGGAATGGGAAAACATCTACATCAATCGTCTTCTAGTGCGTTTATGTTTGTTTGGCACAAACTCCATGATCTGGAACCATACTCGCTTCCTCAACTATGCAACGGAGCGACTATTACTCCAACGCACTGGTAGTAGTTATCGTTTTCTACACGATTTATTAAGGCAATATCTTGCTCAGAATCGGATCGATAGCTACTCAGACCTAATTAGCTCTCAAGTTTTCTTCCGTTGTGGTAAAAGCTATACCTCAATGAAGCAATATGATAAGGCACTACAACAATTTAGCCGTGCCATCGAACTTGAGCCAAAATATTTTGAGGCGATCGCAGAGCGTGGCAGGATTTACAAGCGGATGGAACGCTATGAAGAAGCGCTGCAAGACTTCAACTTTGCTATTGAACTTGAGCCAGAAGATTATTGGGCGCTAAGAAAGCGTGCTGAGATCTACAAGGAGATGAAACTCTATGAAGATGCACTACAAGACTTAAAACGTGTTCTTGAACTTAAGCCAAAAAATCATTGGGTGCTCACAGAACTTGTCGAGCTCTACAAGGAGATGGAACGCTATGAAGATGCACTCCAAGACTTAAAACGTGCTCTTGAACTTGAGCCAAAAAATCATTGGGTGCTCAGAGAACGGGCTGAGCTCTACAAGGAGATGGAACGTTATGAAGATGCACTCCAAGACTTAAAACGTGCTCTTGAAGTTAAACCAGCAGATTATCAGTTGTTAAAAGGGCGTGCCAAGATCTACGAGGAGATGGAATGCTATGAAGAAGCACTCCAAGACCTCAACTTCATTATTGAACTTTACCTAGAAGATGGTTTGGTGTTCATAAAACGTGCCGAGATATACTGGTTGTTCACAAAACGTGCCGAGATATACAAGGAGATGGAACGCTATGAAGATGCACTCCAAGACCTAAAACGTGCTCTTGAACTTGAACCAACCTATTATTTGGCCTTCATGATCTGTGCCGAGATATACAAGGATATGGGACGCTATGAAGATGCACTGCAAAACCTAAAACGTGTTCTTGAACTTGAGCCAACCTATTATTTGGCCTTCATAATCTGTGCCGAGATATACAAGGATATGGGACGCTATGAAGATGCACTGCAAGGCCTAAAACGTGCTCTTGAACTTGAGCCAACCAATTATTTGGCCTTCATAATCTGTGCCAAGATATACAAGGATATGGGACGCTATGAAGATGCACTGCAAAACCTAAAACGTGCTCTTGAGCTTGAGCCAAAAAATTATTGGTTGCTCACAAGACTTGTCGAGCTCTACAAGGAGATAGAATGCTATGAAGAGGCACTGCAAGAGATCAACTGTTTTCTTGAAGTTAATCCTCAAAATGAACGGGCGCTCATAGAACGGGCTGAGCTCTACAAGCAGATGAAACGCTATGAAGAAGCACTACCAGACCTCAACCTTGCTCTTAAACTTAAAGCAAAAAATTATTGGTTGCTCACAAAGCGTGTCGAGCTCTACAAGCAGATGAAACGCTATGAAGAGGCACTACCAGACCTCAACCTTGCTCTCGAACTGGAGCCCAAAAATTACTGGGTGCTCATAGAGCTTGCCGAGTTCTACAAGAAGATGGAACGTTATGAAAAAGCCCTCCAAGACATCAATCGTGCTATTGAACTTGACCCCAAATACGATTGGGCGATCGCAAACCGTTGCCTTACTTACATATTGATGGAACGCTATGAAGATGCGCTGCAAGACATCAATCGTGCTATTGAACTTGAGCCAAATTATAATTGGTATTTATATCTTCGTGGTATTACTTACCTCATCCTTCACCAGGTAGATAACGCCAAAGCTGATTTGAATAAAGCCATTCAAATCGCCCAAAATAAACAGTTTGAAAAGCCTGAGAATTACCAAAATACATTTAATTTAGCTCTCTGTTACCTGGTGCTAGGTAACCCATCAAAGGCACAAGAGTTATATCAAGCTGCACTCCAGCAGGGTGCTTCCCAAATCGATATCCGAGACGCTATTCAAGAATTGACAGATTTGTTGCGAGTGTTTCCTAAAAATACCGCTGCCCAGAAAATTAAGGCAACTCTTATTAAGGAAAAAGGAACCAGTAACAAGTCTGGAGTTAATCTTAGCAAAGGTGAAAGGACTTTGAGTGCAATAATTTTGAATTCAGTGTAGCGGTACTGGTGGCGTGGCACAGCTAAAATGAGGAAATAAGTAGGTTGGGTAGAGCGATAGCGAGACCCAACATTGAAGCAGGTTTCGTTGGGTTTCACTTTGTTACACCCAACCTACATTTTTAGATGTGTCACGCCACTACACATCGGGGCGGGTTTAGCTACATTATTGTTGAATAGCCTGCATTTTGAGCGAACCCGCCCCTACACATCCGGGCGGTTTTAGAGAAATCTTATCGCATTTTACGATAACTTGGGAACTCGCACCCGCCCTAGCGATACAGCGCTTTGCGCTGTAATGAAGTACACTCTTCTCAAAGTCCCCCTTGTTAAGGGGGATTTAGGGGGATCAACAATGTACCGCATAGCAGAGCAAACTGCTGTAACCTCACGCTTGGTTACGTTAACCGAAAGGACATCGACAGGGTAGGTCGGAGAATGTAGAATGTAGAATTGGGAATTAGTCAAAATTCCGTATATTCGTAGGGGCGGGTCGGAGAATGTAGAATGTAGAATGAGTGAATGTAGAATTGGGAATTAGTCAAAATTCCGTATATTCGTAGGGGCGGGTCGGAGAATGTAGAATGTAGAATGTAGAATTGGGAATTAGTCAAAATTATATATATTCGTAGATCATCAGAACACCGAACCAGCCTACATAGAGGCGGTTGTTGGTGGAGGTGACCCAGTTGCAGAACTGCTGCCAAACAGAAGCGCTTTCGCGTTGCTGCAGGGTAGTAGTCATGTTAGGTATGATTGCTAGGTATGAATTTTCGAGGTACGGCAGACGTTTTGTTTGTCTGTATATGCCTATATTAACCTGCTCCTTAAGATTTGTAAAGTAATTTAAACAAGCTTTAGATTTGCTTAATATTTCCGCCAATTTTCAATTCTCAATTCTCAATTCCCAAAAAAAAGCGCCCTCCTTTAAAGGAGGGCGCTTGCAGTTAGTTTACTCAAAAAGTTGAATGATTACTTGTGCTATTCAACCATTTGCTAACTCTTAACCATTGATAGAAGGAGCAGTTAGTGCAATGGGAGCTGCTTCGCCTGCTGCCAAGTCTAAGGGGAAGTTGTGAGCGTTGCGCTCGTGCATCACTTCAAATCCTAAGTTGGCGCGGTTGAGCACATCTGCCCAGGTTCCTACTACTCGTCCCTGTGAGTCAATTACACTCTGGTTGAAGTTGAATCCATTCAGGTTAAACGCCATGGTGCTGATTCCCAATGCGGTGAACCAGATGCCAATTACTGGCCATGCACCTAGGAAGAAGTGCAAGGAACGGCTGTTGTTGAAGGATGCATATTGGAAGATCAAACGACCGAAGTAGCCATGAGCTGCTACGATGTTGTAGGTCTCTTCCTCTTGTCCGAACTTGTAGCCGTAGTTCTGTGATTCGCTCTCTGTGGTCTCACGTACCAAGGAGGAGGTTACCAAAGAACCGTGCATTGCACTGAAGAGTGAACCACCGAATACACCTGCTACTCCCAACATGTGGAAGGGGTGCATCAGGATGTTGTGCTCTGCTTGGAACACGAACATGAAGTTGAAGGTTCCGCTGATTCCCAAAGGCATTCCATCGGAGAAGCTACCTTGACCTAGAGGGTAGATTAAGAATACGGAGGTAGCTGCGGCTACAGGTGCACTGTAAGCAACACAGATCCAAGGACGCATTCCTAAGCGGTAGCTGAGTTCCCACTGACGACCCATGTAGGAGAAGATACCAATGAGGAAGTGGAAGACGATGAGCTGGTAAGGGCCACCGTTGTAAAGCCACTCATCCAAAGAAGCAGCTTCCCAAATGGGGTAGAAGTGCAAGCCAATGGCGTTGGAAGAAGGAACAACAGCACCAGAGATGATGTTGTTGCCATAAAGCAAGGAGCCAGCAACAGGCTCACGGATGCCATCGATGTCCACGGGAGGAGCAGCGATGAAGGCAATGATGAAGCAAGTGGTAGCAGTGAGTAAGCAAGGGATCATCAGAACACCGAACCAGCCTACATAGAGGCGGTTGTTGGTGGAGGTGACCCAGTTGCAGAACTGCTGCCAAACAGAAGCGCTTTCGCGTTGCTGCAGGGTAGTAGTCATGTTAGGTATGATTTCTTGGTATGAATTTTCAAGGTACGGCAGACGTTGTTTTCGTCTGTGTAAACTTACTATAAGTCATTATTCAAGATTTGTAAAGTATTTTTTTAAAATTACTCTCATTTTTATTAAGTTATATGTACAAAATCCTCTGTATCCCTCTCTCAGAGACAATTTCGGCAATTGTTAAACTTATAGTGTCGCAAAAACTGGTAACATAAATATATAGTTGGTTGGAACTCCAACCAAGAGCGCGATAACCAAGCGTCAAAAAAATATACTCCTTGGGGGCCAGGGAGTCTGCCTGGGGACGCTGAGTCAGACCAAAGTTTTTCTTCGGGAAAGTGGAGGCATCAGCGGATGAGACAGGAAATCTAATCTTCGAGGAGATTAGATAGCTCACATAGCTCAAAATACCAACAAGGGTTAAAGTTCCATGACGCCTTCGTTAGCAAATTTATTCTGGAGTCTGTTTTGGGGTACTGTGATCGTGGTGATTCCTGTAACAGTATCACTAATCTGGATTAGCCAGAAGGATAAAATCCAACGTTCTTAAACTTAAAACTTGGGCTGTGAGTTATAGACAGCTCAATTAAAATAGGGCAGTGAGTTTCTCCACTGCCCTATTTTGTTATAGGAAAGAAAGTAGGGAGATGAACTATAGCTTAGAGATCATCGCTTGTTAATATAGAACTGACTAAGGAGAGAATAGCGATGGTAACAAACTTCGGGCTGAACTCAGCCATTGTTCTAGCACAACTAAATCTTGGAGCAAACTCCGCCAGTCTTCTGGGTATCTTTCTAGCAGTGGCAGGAGTGGGTCTCTATTTCATGCGTTCGGTACGTCCAGAACTGTCCCGAGACCACGATATATTTTTTTCCGCAGTCGGACTTTTGTGCGGCTTGATTCTCTTAACCCAAGGATGGCGACTTGATCCGATTCTGCAATTTAGTCAATACCTATTGGCTGGTTCTGCGATCTTTTTTGCCTTTGAAACAGTTCGTCTACGAAGTATTGCCACAGAACAAGCAAAGCGCAATACACCCATTGTAGATGATGAGCGACCGGTAAGCCGTGTGTATCGCACCCAAGCAGAGGTTGAAGATTATGAAGAACTAGATTCGATGGAGGAGCGATATACCAATCGTCGGCTTCGAGGTAGTGATGATTACCGCGATCGCCGTACACAGAGGTATGAGGGAGAAGTACGCAATTCCAGAAGTAGAGGTAGTGTCTCGGAGTATGGCTCAGGAGAACGTCCCCGAAGACGTCCCTCTCGTCCCAGCCGCCGTCCTTCAGAAAGACCTGTAGATAGTTGGGATGCCTCCCTAGATAGTGATTGGGAAGACCAACCACCTCGTTCTCGTCCCAGCCGCCGTTCTCCAGAACCACCTGTGGATAACTGGGATGCTTCCCCAGATAGTGATTGGGAAGACCAACCACCTCGTTCTCGGCGTCCTCGTTCTCAACCCTCAGAAACCACTTCCCCGGAAGCTTTCTCGAGTCCAAGAAGGCGTCGTCCACCGGCAGAACGAGAAGGATCTCGAAATAAGAGAGATGAACAATTCAATGTCGAACCAATGCCAAAAGATGATTATGTTGATTTCCAACCAATAGATTCTCCAGAGGAAGAAAACCAGAGTTTGGGTGACTATGAATATTGAGAACACCTGAGTGTAAGAAGGCAGGAGGCAGGAGGCAGGAGGCAGGAGGCAGGAGGCAGGAGGCAGGAGGCTGCAAGGCAGGAGGCAGTCCCCATGAAAAAATTTTCACCACCATGCATAAAAATTCCTTTCTCCGCGTCCGGTGCGTCTCCGCGTCCCCGTGTCCGGTGCGTCCGGTGCGTCTATTTTCAGATTAGAAGACTTCAAAGGACGCCCAGAAATCAAACTCTATGACCGGGTTGCCAAACGCTCAGAAATCCTGACTCTAGGATATGTCAGCTGGCTGCGAAATCCTAGTATTAGTGCAGATGGACGCTATATAGTCTTTGAAACTAGTCGTCGTGGTCAGTGGGATATTGAAGTACTAGACCGAGGGCCTAATATTGAATTAGATATCCCCGATGGATCAAGATTTTAGATTTTAGATTTTAGATTATTGATTCCCAATTCCCAATTCCCAATTCCCAATTCCCAATTCCCAATTCTCAATTCCCAATATACCTAGGCTGATAGCTCGATTTTCATTGTTAGCACTTGCCAGTTGGTTAACTGGTTGTGGTAGTTCTGTCTGAAGATGGTAACACTATTGTATTTGCCGCTAGTCGCCAAGGTCGCTCCGACATCTACCTCTATAATCGGGAAACACGTCAGTTACGCAACTTCACACAAAATCTTGCTGCTGAAGTACGTAATCCTACTATCAGTGCCGATGGTAGTAGAATTGCTTTTGAATCTAGCAAAAATGGTCAGTGGGACATTCTAGTTTATGACCGTTCTGGAAAACCGCTTAATTTGCCAAAACTATATTAACTGAGTGATGAGTAATGAGTAATGAGTAATGAGTAATGAGTGATGAGTAGATATAGATTTTTTCTGTTGTATCCCCATCTTCCTTGTCTCCCTGGTCTCTCTTGTCCTCCTTGTCTTTCTTCTCTCCTGCCTTTTTCCTCCTGCCTCCTGCCTTTTTCCTCCTGCTTTCTTGCACTAACATTGATCACTAGCAGCTGTGTAAACCAGTTTGCTTCACCACCACAAATTCTCTCCGGTGGGATCAACAGCCAAAGAGCCGATCAATCTCCAGCTTACAGTAGTGATGGTCGTTACCTCGCTTTTGCTTCCGATCGCAACCGTAGCCGGGATATATTTCTTTACGATTTACAACAAAAGCGTTTAGTTGATTTACCCAATCTCAATCGCCGTGATTCTAGCCAAGATCAACCAGCATTGAGTAGCGATGGTCGTTTCATTGCCTATGTTTCCAGTGAACGAGGGAAAACAGATATCCTAGTCTACGACCGAATCAAACAAAGCTCACGACTTCTTACTGCTGGTGTGAGAGGTTCCGTGCGACATCCTACTATTACTGGTGATGGACGCTATGTGGCTTATGAAACCAGTCAGCTAGGTCAGTGGAATATTGCTATTGTGGAGCGGAATTAGTTAGGGCTTGTTGAATAAGTAATAAGTAACAAGTAATAAGTAATGAGTAATGAGTAATGAGTAATGAGTAATAAGTAATGAGTAATGAGTAATGAGTAATGAGTAATAAGTAATATCAATTCCGGCTACATTGGGATAATATTCGTGATGTAGGGGCGCAAAGCTTGCGCCCTCAGTGTATCTATGTTTTCTAACCAGAAAGCCAGATTTTTAATCATTCCGATGCAACCGGAATTGATATAATAAGTAATAAGTGCCTAACGGCGAATTCTTGCATTGATGAATCGCCGAAAAAGAAGGTTAGAAACTAGTCATACCAAATCCGCCTTTCAAACCCCCAGTTTCGCTTAAACCTTCTTTTCCTTCTGCCATCTGCCTTCTGCCATCTGCCTTATTCCCAAGATAACGAGGGTGACTAACCCGGATTTGGTATCATATCATAAGTTAGTGCAACCAATTTGCTAGAACTACACCAAGAAAACTAGCGATCGCATACCCTAGAGTACCACATAAAATTGCCGGAGTAACTAATCTATCCCATTCCTGAGCTTTTGCCATTGCTGCTGCTGTTGTGGGTCCTCCCATATTGGCATTGGCAGCAATCAGCAGCTCTGCTAAATCTAGACGTAACAGTGCTCCGGCTAACAGTAACACCAACAAATGAACAGTCAAAATTAAGGCAGCGAAGAGAAATAAAATAGGACTTACTTGTAGAACCTTACTAATATTAGCGCTAGCTCCAATAACTGCAAAAAAGACCTGCATCAGCAGATTGCCCATGGGCTCGGCTACGGTTAATTTGCTAAAATAGTGGGGAAAAGCTGTTGCCAGACCAATAATTAAAACAGTTGATAGTAAAATTCCGATTGTAGGCCAGCCGCATAAACTAGCAATGCCAGTACCAGTAGCACAAACAATAGCACTGATGGCTAAGGCTTGGCTCATGTTCATCAAGGTAAATTTTGGTTGCTGAGGAGATTCCTGGATACTAATTTTGTGGGTAATCCTGAGATTTGGAGACGAATTACAGCTAGGAAAAAATCTAGTAACCCAATCAATCGACGGTAACGCAAACAGAATCAGAAAAAATACAGTCATCACCAGATTATCCGCTGCTGTTCCCGCTGTTAATAAATCCCCCGAATCCAAATCTAACTCCAAAGTCTTAGCCGTTGTAAAAAAGTTAACCGAACCACCAATATAAGTGGCACAGAAAACCCCTGCTAACTTCCAAGCAGCTTCTCCTAGAGGAAGCAAAAAATAAGCCAAGGTTGTGCCTAATACTGTTCCCATTGCCCCTAAGCAATAGGCAATCAGAGTAGAACCCGATTCTCTGATAATTCGGGATAAATCGATTTGGAATAAGAGCAGAGGAACCGAAAAAGGGACTAAAAAAGACCAGACAGCACTGTAGGTAGGGGAATCAATAGGGATAATGAGTAGATTAGACAGGAAAAAGGTTACTAACATGGTAATCACTGCACCAGATAGCTTAGCGCCCCATTTTGTCTTTTCTCCCCAGATCCCAATAGTTGCTGCTGACAGCAGCATAGCCCAGATAGCAAAACTTTGGTCAGGATGAATTAGGGAATTGGCCATAAGGTAGAAGTCAGGAGGCAGGAGGCAGGAGGCAGGAGGCAGGAGGCTGCAAAGCAGGAGGCAGGAGGCAGGAGGCAGGAGGCTGCAAGGCTGCAAGGCTGCAAGGCTGCAAGGCTGCAAGGCTGCAAGGCTGCAAGGCTGCAAGGCTGCAAGGCTGCAAGGCTGCAAGGCTGCAAGGCTGCAAGGCAGGAGGCAGGTTCTCCATTCCCAATTCCCAATTCCCAATTCCCAATTCCCAATTCCCAATTCCCAATTCCCAATTCCCAATTCCCAATTCCCAATTCCCAATTCCCAATGCCCAATTCCCAATGCCCAATGCCCAATTCCCAATGCCCAATTCCCAATGCCCAATTCCCTATTCCCTATTCCCTACCACCGACAAATTGACGTAACCGCAACAAACTGAAGGTTTGACCAAGATTCAACGGTAAGACAGACACCCCTTCTAGGCGAGACTGTACCCAACCTTCTCCCCAATACCATTCGTGATAACCATCAATACCCTGACTCAATAGCATACGCAAACAGTTGGAGCCAGCAACATCTACCTGATGCTCAATTGCTACTGGTCCAATCCAGCTAGTGAAGGTTAGTCCCTGACACAGTTTTTCCGGCATCCCTTCCGACAAACGCTGAGGCCACAACCACTGACGTAGTTGCTCTGAACAAAGCAGACTTTCATAAATGACCTTGTGTGTTGCTTCTATTTCAATGCGGATATGACTTTGTTGAAAGGTTCCTAGCATGTCGATTATTATTTGTTTATTGACCGATGCTTTAGCATCCCGTCAGGCCATTGTCAAGCAGCAGAAGTTGCTTATAAATTTTTCCCATTATAATTATCCCATTTTAACAGAAGAAGTAATCAAAAGTATTGAGAGGAAAATTGATGCATACTAATGAACTTAAGGAGCGTTATCTAGCAGGAGAAAGAGATTTTTCTGGGGTCAACCTGAAGGGAGCAGACTTGCGTAAAGCTTACTTAACGGGAGTTAACCTCAGTCGGGCAAATTTGCAGCAGGCAAACCTGAGTGAAGCTAACCTGACTGGGGCAAACCTTTATCGAGCTAACTTAACTAAAGCCAACCTGCATCAGACCATTCTGAATGAGGCAATTCTCAATGGAGCAGACTTACACAGGGCAAATTTACATAGAGCCAGTCTGATTAAGGCAGATCTTTTTGACGCTAACCTCAAGGGAGCAATTCTTAAACATACATTCATGGCGGGAGCAATTCTCCGTAGAGCACAATTAGAGCAAGCTCATCTGAGTTGGGCTAATCTCCGTCAGGCAGATCTCCATCAGGCTCATCTGAATAAGGCTAACTTAAATGGTTCCAAGTTCTGCCAGACTACTATGCCTGACGGCAGCGTGAGGAATGAAGATTGTTGAGCCACAATCTTTAAGAAACAAGGGAGCAGGGAATTGGGAATTGGGAATTGGGAATTGGGAATTGGGAATTGGGCATTGGGAATTGGGAATTGGGCATTGGGCATTGGGCATTGGGCATTAGGAGTGTTTCTTGACTGACGTTTTAGTGGGTAGCAACTGCCGCCAGTGGGGTTACTTCCAAGGAATTAAGTTAGAGTTCCCGGTTTATTTCCTGAGCATTGCCATTTACCGTACCTAGTTGTTGACGAACATCATCAATTGCTGTATTAAGTTGGGAAATTTTATCCTCTAAGCTACGACGAGCCACTTCAATACTCTCTTCTGCATTCAACTGACTCCTTCTACCCGTAATCGCTCTAGCTTTGGACAAGCTGGAATTGAGCAAAGACTGCTCTTGCTGCTCGTCTTCATTATCTTTTTGAGCAGCAACCAGCACTCCCACTATGCCACCAACTAATGCCCCAAATACAGCTCCAGCTAGAAATCCGCTGGTAAAACCATCCTGTTGACTCATGTTTCTCTTTGACCTATCACTGTTTTCAAGATTAACGGTTGACTGACCTTGTTGCCTACTGGGAATTGGGAATTGGGAATTGGGAATTGGGAATTGGGAATTGGGAATTGGGAATTGGGAATTGGGAATTGGGAATTGGGAATTGCTCCCTTGTCCTCCTTGTCCTCCTTGTCCTCCTTGTCCTCCTTGTCCTCCTTGTCCTCCTTGTCCTCCTTGTCTCCCTTGTCCTCCTTGTCCTCCTTGTCCTCCTTGTCTCCCTTGTCCCTCTTACCCTAACCGGAAGTGCCAAAAATGCGATCGCCTGCATCTCCTAAGCCTGGGACAATATAGCCCTGAGAGTTAAGCTCTTCATCAATCATCGCAGTGTAAATCTTCAAACTGGGATAATCTGTACCCAACTTTTTCAATGCTGGTGGTGCTGCAACGACGCTGACAATTCGTGTCATCGCCGGATCCGCACCTCGCTTGGTGAGTTCTGCCATGGCCATCATCATTGAGTTACCAGTTGCTAGCATCGGATCGGTGATTAATATTCGCGCCTCGGGAGCAAATTGCTGGGGCAATTTATTTAAGTAACAGCTGGCTTCGAGGGTTTCCTCGTTCCTTACCATACCCAGGTGGTAAATCGAGGCTAAAGGTAACAAGGTTTGGGCTCCTTCCAACAATCCCAATCCGGCTCGCAGAATTGGTACTACTATTACTGGCTTCTCTGGATTTACCATTGTCACCGTACAGGGAGCCAGAGGTGTCTGGATCTTTATTTCCTCCGTGGGTAACCAGTCGCGCACTGCTTCGTAGGTTAGCCAGCGTCCCAACTCCTTGATGGCTGTCTTAAACAGTGGCGAAGGTGTTGCCACATCACGGGCAACCCCTAGCCAGTGCTTAATTAGGGGATGGGGTGGGACATAAACACGGAGTTGAAGAGTCATAGAAGTTAGGTCTTCAAGGAATGACATGTGAGGTTCACCCAACCATAATAATGCCTTTTCGGTTATGGTTTTACTTATTGAGAATCTTTATTGAATAACAATTGAAATTTATTATCAATAAGGTTATATTTAATTTCAGTGTTCTCCTCTTATATAAGGATCGGCAGGTGGGGGGCGGTAAGCGATCGTATGCTGACCCCTACTTTTTTATCTTTTTGTGGAACTGGCATCGGTGCCAGTGGCAGCACTCTTGAGTTAGTTTACGCCCCTACATACTCTTCTTGGTTCAAGAAACGTTAAACTCAGATAAGTCAGGCTAAACTGCTTATATTTTCATGAGTGCTGCGTTTAATTCTCCCTCATTGACTGAGGCATCATCGGTATTTGACGTTATTGTGATCGGCTCTGGGATTGGAGGACTAGTGACGGCAACCCAACTAGCTGCCAAGGGAGCCAAAGTACTAGTACTGGAAAGCTATATCATTCCTGGTGGTAGTTCTGGTTATTTTGAGCGAGAAGGGTATCGTTTTGATGTGGGAGCATCGATGATTTTTGGCTTTGGCTCCCAGGGAACGACTAATCTCCTCACTAGGGCTCTCGCAGCAGTGGATGTCAGCCTAGAAACTATTCCTGACCCTGTACAAATTCACTATCACCTCCCTGCGGGTTTAGAGCTGAAAGTTCATCAAGATTATGAGAAGTTTTTGCAAGAACTTATTGCTCACTTTCCCCAGGAAGAGCAGGGTATTCGCCAGTTTTATGACGAATGCTGGAAGGTATTCAACTGCCTAAACTCCATTGAGTTACTCTCTTTGGAAGAGCCTCGGTATCTCCTGCGGGTATTTTTCCAGCATCCCTTGGCTTGTTTGGGTTTGGTGAAGTACCTGCCCCTGAATGCAGGTGATATTGCTCGGAAGTATATTAAAGACCCCCAATTATTGAAATTTATCGATCTGGAGTGCTACTGTTGGTCCGTTGTACCTGCTGAGCGGACACCAATGATTAATGCTGGGATGGTATTCTCAGACCGACATTACGGTGGCATTAATTATCCTAAAGGAGGTGTGGGTCAAATTGCCCAAAAACTGGTAGAGGGATTAGAGAAAGCTGGCAGTCAAATCCAGTATAAGGCGAGGGTGAAACAAATTCTGACTCAAAACGGTAAGGCAGTTGGTGTTAAGCTTACCACCGGTGAGGAATATCGAGCCAAACGCATAGTCTCCAATGCTACCCGATGGGATACTTTCGAGAAATTGTTGCCAGCAGAGGCAATGCCAGCAGGGGAGAAGAGGTGGCAGCAACGTTATCAGAAGTCACCCAGTTTCTTGAGTTTGCACTTGGGAGTCAAGGAATCTGTCTTCCCCGCAGGTACGGAATGTCACCATATTGTGCTAGCAGACTGGGCAAAAATGGAAGATCCAGAAGGCACGATTTTTGTTTCGATTCCTACCCTGCTAGACCCGGATTTAGCACCAGCAGGCTATCATATTGTCCACAGTTTCACCCCTACCTGGATCTCAGATTGGCGGGGATTGTCTGTCAAGGAATATGAACAGAAGAAAGAAGCAGCAGCAGGACGTTTGATTGAAAGATTAGATCAGATTTTTCCTGGTTTAGAAGCAGGGTTAAGCCATAGGGAAGTCGGTACGGCAAGGAGCCACCAACGGTTTTTAGGTAGAGAGGATGGGACTTATGGCCCAATTCCTCAGCGCAAGTTAATGGGGCTATTAGGAATGCCGTTTAATCGCACAGCAGTACCGGGGTTGTACTGTGTGGGTGATAGTACTTTTCCGGGACAGGGTTTGAATGCTGTAGCATTTTCCGGATTTGCTTGTGCTCATCGTATCGCTGTGGATTTGGGAATGTAGAATTGGGAATGGAGAATTGAGAATGGAGAATTGAGAATTGAGAATTGAGAATTGAGAATTGAGAATTGAGAATTGAGAATTGAGAATTGAGAATTGAGAATTGAGAATTGAGAATTGAGAATTGAGAATTGAGAATTGAGAATTGAGAATTGGGAATTGATATCAAATCCGGCTAAATACTTACAGCGCTTTGCGTTGTAATAAAGTACAGTAGATAAAAGTCCCTGTGGAACCAAAAGCGTTCGCAAAGCGTTCTCCTTTCGGAATAGCATCCTCTGGCCTCCCCCTTTCAAAGGGGGACGGGAGGGGGATACAAAGGGGGACGGGAGGGGGATTTCAAAGGGGGACGGGAGGGGGATACAAAGGGGGACGGGAGGGGGATCAAAGGGGGATGCGAGGGGGATCAAGCATGTACCCCATAGCAGAGCAAACTGCTGTATGATATCCTTCTACCTTGCAACCTTCTTTCTTCCCTCGGAGCCTCCTGCCTCCTGCCTTTGAGCCTTATTGCCACCGAAGTGTAAGTATTCTACCAACTTGATATTAAGCACCACACTTGTATTTTCCAAAATGGGATGCTCCCCAATTGATTTTTTCTAAATTCTAAATTCTAAATTCTAAATTCTAAATTCTAAATTCTACATTCTAAATTCTAAATTCTAAATTCTACATTCCCCAACCGGTTTCTCTCACCACCTTTTTAGCTGTGTCACGCCACTACGTTGCTGCTGAGCTTTTTGGCGACGTTGCTCTAAGTAGTTATCTATTTCCTGGCGATGGTTGAGGTAGTAAGCGATCGCCGAGTATATTTCTTCTAAATGAAGAACAGAATAGAGTACATGGTTTTAACTATGGTATGCAACGGTGGTTAAAACAGAAACCTAAATCGTGAGGCTTAGGAATCACTGCACTTTTAGGGCGGTGAGGATGTCAAAGGGCTATTCCCCAAATATTTATGTTGACCAATCACTATTTAATTGACACTTTTTAGCTATTGTCTACAACTTTATCATCATGTCTGCTTTAGTGAAAGGTTAGTACCACAATCACATCAAAGCAATAATCGTCTTAGGCGTTAGTGCGTGAAGCCAACAAACCTATACCAATAATACAAAAAACTAATGTTGATGCTGGCTCAGGAACTGACTTACCAAAATCACCTGGGGTATTGGATGCAACAATACGCAGATTATCTAATGCAGCGTAGTTACCGCTCAAAAGATCGATGCGTAAAATCACATTACCGTTGGTAGATGCAGAGGCATCAAGCGCAAGTAATACTTCTGTCCAGTCAAAAACGCTACGATCCGAAATGCTACCGGAAGCTTGCTGAGATGAGAGAACTAAACCACTACCAGTACCTAAAGACCCACTTGGATTATCAAACAAGGTAAATTCAAAGACCGGCAATGCTCCATCAGTTGGTAAGAAAGGTCCATTGTTTTTATCTGAATCAATACTGGATATGTCTAATCTTGCGTTGAGAAAGTCATTGTCTCCAACGTTAAACGCTAGCCCCAACAAATCGTCTTGACCTCCAGGTATACTTGTGTCTGCAAGCATACCTAATGCATAGTTACCTCCCACCCCACTTGAATCAGAATAACCTGTCCCAAATGCACTGTTTCCAGTAATCAAGAGTGTTTCAACAGTAAAACGCTGTGAAAAGGCAAATCCAACTGGTTGATTACCATAAAGACTATTGACAGATTGCTGAGATACATCGCCTCCACTGGTATCAACAAAACCAGTTGGATTTTCAAAGTCTTGATCGTACAGCACAGTTGTTGATGCTTTTACTGGAGTTACCATCAAGAGAACAGAACTTATGCTGACCAAGAAAGACGAACTCAATATCTTACTCACCGCGCTTCACTCCATACATACTCTATGGTCTTCAATGCTATATCAATCTGATTAACCTAAAACAGTATTTAAGGAAATATTTTGCCCACCACAGCAGTTGACGGTTGAGATAATGGTGGGCATAAAGACGAAAGATATCACAGTGATTGAAGATTATCGAATATGCCCACCCTACAATATTGTTTCCTTATAAACTTTCTAGCTGGGCAGCAGTAGTGGCGCGACACACCTAAAATAGTTGAATAAGTAGGTTGGGTGAAGCGGTAGCGTAACCCAACACGGGAGGGAGTTGTGTTGGGTCTCGTTGCCTCGACCCAACCTACATTTTTAGGTGTGTCACGCTAGTAGTGAATTGATCCAGCAGTATAATTTGGTTAATCTTAGGCAGCGTTTAAGCGATCGCGCACTTCAAGCTCAAGGAGAATTAATAAGCGATGCGTCTACTAGCTATAGCATTTGAGCAAAACCTACCCAATAACATCCCCAGGTTAATGCAAACGATCGCTAATTCCCAATTTTACATTACTCAATGCTCAACAAGAGTCCAAAAATAACCATCTGGAGCAATAAAGGAAAAGCTATTCTCACCGAACTCGTTGACACAAATAGAGGTAATATTTTTAGCAGCGCTTTTGCTTACTCGCTGATGGTAGTCAGCGATATCCCAAACCACATAGGTATAGAGACAGACACCAAGACTACCGGGACGTGCCAACTCGTGGACATCTTCCACCGCTAGGGCTTCAGGATAGCGAACGATTTTGAGCCTGCCGGAGCGTACCTTTTGTAAATCTTCTTTGGAGGATCGGGGATCGTCGAAGTTAATGGTGGAGTATTCTTCCCCTGGACCAATTTGGAAGATGTCTCTTCCTGTCTTAGTTCCCTCATAGGTACTTACCCACTCTTCATCATTGAAGCGCAGTAGACCAAGGACTTCACTATAAAAGTTTACTACTGCTTGGCTGTCGTCCTGAATAATCATTCCTACATGGGTAAACTGGCTAGTACGTAGGGGAGCATCAGTCGCAATCTTACCGTAATTTGGTAGTTGGTAGTTGTAGCGTTGGAAGATAAATTGACGAGATTGGGGACGAATCAGCATCATCTCTCGAACCCCGATGGGTTGGTCTATAAATGGTTCAAAGGCTTTGCCTGTATCATAAATTACATCCCACATGGGGTGTAAGAAATAGATTTCTTGTCCAGAGGCTTGAGCAATTTCAGCATGATTAGCGATCGCTAACACATCTTCACTCATCATAGCTCCCCAACGGTTACCTCGCAGACGCATTTTGCGCATCCTGAGTCCTTCGTTAGTCGGCTGATCCCACACCATCAGTCGAACCAAACCGTGATCCGTATCTTGATGATACAAGCGGATTCCTACAAGTTGCGATCGCACACCATAGAGTGCCTCAGCTTCATCTGGGGATAATTCCCCTCGTACTCCTGGGTGAAAGCCAAATTGTTCCCAATATTTGAGTGCCGAATCAACTTCACTAGTACCGATACAGACTTCGTATACGCCGCAGATGTCTCCCCTGGGTGGTGTTGGCTCGGTAGATGCGGTGTTGCTTGTCAATGCTCTAATTCCCTAACAACTCTTCCAACTAGCCCAAGCTTACCCTGATCTGCGATCGCTTGCGACAAAAACCTTGTACTTTCACCAGGAAATACAAACCTGAACTCTTGACTTGTTAGTCGTTACTTGTTACTTGTTACTTATTCTCCCAAGCCCTATGTAGGTTGGGTTTCACTTCGCGACCCCCAACCTACAGTTTTAGCTGTGCCACACCAGTAGCTGCAAGCTGAAGTGCTAATTCCCACTCGTCAAAGCAGTATGCTGGGTGCGCAACTCTGTAAGTGCAGTCTCGATTTTGGCTAGTTCGGGCTTTAACTGGGTCATTAGTGTAGACTTAGGGAGTTTAGCTTTTTTAGCCACTTTGGTCATATCCTTGAGCAAACGCTCTCGATATTCTTCCAATTCAGTAATAACTTCGGCAATTGATTGAGGAGTTACCGGTTCAGCTTCTTGGGCTGTGTCTTCGGTCTCGATTGCTGTGGGTTCTAGATTTTCAGTCATATCTTTTGTTTCCATGTAATGGTTGCACTCATACCTATATTTTACTTTCTCAGATCCCTTTCCCAGTGGTAGGATCAAATACGCGCCACTTTTAGTTTAGGTCTCAAGATGGATAAACGCTTTTTCAATTTGTTTAATTTAACTGAAGACCAAGCGATCGCTCTCCTCAAAACCCCAGCGGAACAGCTTGATTCGCCGACGGATCGCTATGTTGCGGCTTCTCACCTGATTAAGTATCCTACAGAACGCTCCATCAATGCTTTAATTGAAGCTGTGCAGAATCGCTCTACGGAGTTGTACGAGCGCATTACGGGGCGTAAGGCATTGGAAAGTTTGGGTCGTTTGCAAGCAGCAAAGGCTTTACCGCTCATTAGGGCTTGTTTAGGTGATGAGGATTGTTACACAGTTGAAAATGCAGTGTGGGCGATCGGGGAAATCGGTACAGAGGATACGGATATCTTAGCAGAAATTGCCCAATTATTGGACAAAAAAGGTCAGAGTTACCGAATAATTATTCAAACTCTGGCTAAATTAAACTATCAACCGGCGGTTTCACGGATCAACAAATTTGTCGCAGTAGATGATGAATCGATTGTTAGTGCTGCGATATCGGCTATTTGTCGCTTGACTGGGGATTATAGCCAAATACAGGGAGTTGTCTCCTTCCTACAGCACGAAAGTGTTAATGCCAGAAGAGCCTGCATCCAAGACTTAATCGATGCTCAATACTATGATGCCATTCCCCAGATTGCTCGTTGTCCTGTTTCCCTAGTATTTCGCCTACGAGGAATTCGACTATTAGCAGATTCTGGTATTGCCACAGGAAAAATTAGTTCTGCCTTTGTCGAACCCTATTTAGAGCAAGTTATTCGAGATCATCCCAATGACTTGGACTTAGTTCACGAATACGACCAAAAACCCAGCTTGGATTTTGTTATTAGTGAGCTATACCATACAGATTTTGGCCGCTGTTATCTAGGCAGTAAAACCCTATTGGAATTGTATCCAGAGGAAGCCCCTGAAGCGCTGTTCAAAACTTGGGAACAAGAAGCCCACAATGATTATGGGGCTCACTATCACGTCGTTAAACTGCTGGGTTGGCTTAAACATGCCCCAGCTTACGATTTATTGGTAGAAGCTCTACAAAATACCATGCCCCAGTTCCAAAAATCGAGGGCAGGAGCAGCAATTGCTTTAGGAAATATAGGAGATGAGCGAGCCATTCCACTCCTTAAGGAGTCTGCCAATAGTCAAATTGTTGATTTGCAATATGCCTCTTCCTTGGCCTTAAAGCAGTTAGGTGTTAGTTGTTAGGTGGGTTGTTTGTTGTTTGTTGTTTGTTGTTTGTTATTTGTTGTTTGTTGTTTGTTATTTGTTGTTTGTTGTTTGTTATTTGTTGTTTGTTGTTTGTTGTTTGTTGTTTGTTATTTGTTATTTGTTGTTTGTTATTTGTTGTTTGTTGTTTGTTATTTGTTGTTTGTTGTTTGTTGTTTGTTGTTTGTATTCTAAATAACATGGCTATAACCATGATCCTCTCACTTTCGGAGCAAGTTTTGTTTTTAAATAGAAAGACTAATCAATTTTTTCAGGATTTTCAATACATCCTGTAAGTGATTGCGGCGATTACCGATACCAAATAAATCAGATGTGGCATATCGAGGAATTTCTCCTCTAATCAACTTAACAAAGATGAAGCTTCCACCATTGGTAATCATACCAAAATTTGGCTTCTCACCACTAGGATTACCCAGCAAATAAACCAAAATTTGCGCTAAACCTGCCTCGACAGAGAATCTAGCCTGTTTGGATTCAATAACCATCACCCAAAGCTGATTCCTCAAGACCAAGGTATCAAGATTACCCTTAACCACAATTCCTTGCTCTTCATCGTGGGCAGTAATTTCAATACTCGTTTCGGCCCTAAGATTAAAAGGAGCTAGATAAAACTGACCAATAAACAGTAGAGGGGATAAAATTGTCAGGCTGATGGGTTTTTCCAGCAGTGGTGGTTGCTCAATTAAATTAAAATAACCAGCCTTGACCTCAGCTAATAGTTGGAGTTGCCAGTCAGTTAATTCCGGTAAATCCTCTTGCCACTCCCAGAAAAAATCTTCGTCTTCAGCTACTTGAAGATTAAAATGCTTTTCTAGTTGATCTAAGGTTACATTTTTGGCTGGTATTGTTGCAAGCATTTTAATATGTCACTCAAGTTAGTATATAATTATAGTATATAAACATGCACACACTTCATGACTTCTAGATCATCATATTTAACCAAAAACTTTCTCATCAAGCTGCAAAACCTGCCACCAGCACAACAGCAACAAGTGGCTGATTTTGTGGAGTTTCTCGCCCAAAAGTATAGCCATAGTCATGCTTCTCAACCAAAATCAGGTCGTGTGCTGGGCTTACACAAGGATATGGGTTGGATGAGCGAGGACTTTAATGCTCCTCTTTGGTATTGATACAGTATTTGACCATTACCCCGTCCAGCGAATTTGGTAAATAATACAAGCGATTGCCTCTTACTAGTTCAAGTCACCTATCCCCGCCCTTCTAGCTTCTGTTGAAGCACACTCGCAAGGGGAATACCAGCTTCTATTAATCGATATACCAGATTAGAATAACGTTTTAAGCTCGACCCATTACCACGAATGTGCAGCTCAAAGTTTTTCCAAATACGGCTTAATAATTCTGCTGTCTGTGTTCCATTGCCACGCTTTTCATTCCAAATGTTATGGACAGCATTACTGGCACATCGATTCAACCATTCGAGTGTTGGTTCTGGTGCAAACTGCCAGCCCAGACCATTGAGCATTATCAGAAGATGAGTGTAAGCATCAGGGTTATGTCCAACTACTGTAACCCACTTGTCAAAAATGTCTATAAACAAACGTATATGTTGCCAATTTTCCTTAATGTAAGAGTGACCATAACGATTAAAGATAATTAACTGTAGAATTTCTTCAGTATCATGGAAAAGGTATTCTCGGCTAGCTATATCTAAAATTTCAGGACTATTCAGTACCCAATTACAAATTTCTTTCCAAGTTTCAAGCGCTTTTTGGCTAGGTCCCTCAGCGTAGGCAATTTGATGGCAGATATATCCGTCTAAAAGATCGGTAGTCAGTTCGGGGACTTGTGACCAGTTGTTTCGCACTGGTATCAAGATATGTTTGCGAATCTCTTCAGTATTTAGTGAGAGAGCTAAACAAGCTGCCCAGTTAAAAATAAATTGATTCCAAGTAAGTAGACGTTGGCGGTGTGAAAAAGGTTTATCATTGACTGGTAAATTATCTGCAATTGTTCGAGCAACTAAATCGTCACAAAGCTGGAGCAATTTATCTTTCGTGTCAGAGTCTCGACACAGTTCTGTAAGTGGTAAAGCATAAAGTGCATACTTAGCCTGCTCGTCAAGAAAAGCAATGTTTCTTGCTGTGGTAATTTTAGGAAGCTGAGGAACTTCCTTTTTTGCTAAATAGTCAAAGTGATTATGAATAACATTGTCTTCCCAATTTTCTAGCTCTTCATAGCTGGTTCCATATAGCCCAACAGGAGTTCCATAGTAAAGTCTTCCAGGAATTACAGATAGAGAGAGACAAAGGCTCAAGGCATTCCAGCATAATACCGGATCGACATTCCATGCGTTTTTTAGACCACTAAATACTGCTTTAACTACTTCTCCAGCATGGGAAAAGCGTCTTAGTGAGTAACTGATTAACTGAAGAATATACTGCCGTACTTCAACATCCGCTACACGATGAGTGACGAGTAAGGCTAAACCTCGACCAGCATAAACTTTCAGGCTAGACCGTGACATAGCATACATGGATGCTTCAGTGACACTAGCAGCTGTAAGTAGAATAGCACGACACCATTCCAAATGATTCTGGATTCTTACCCACTCAAAATCTGCAATGAGAATTGCTGCTGCAACACCTACTATTGCTTGAAGACGAGTATGATCAGGGATATTTTCTTTATCCGTTTTAGCCAAGTCTTCGGATGTTTGTAATTCCTTGGCGGCTGCAATAGCCTTTTCTAAGGTAATCCGCTCTTGTGGTCTGCCATATTCAATGGTTTGTTCTGCCCATAGGTATAAGCCAAACCAGCGTTGCATTTCAAAGTTAGAGGCAAGAGGCTGCTCATGACGTTTGCTCATTTCTTCAGGACGTTCCACCCAGATGTGCCAATGCTCACCGACTTGCTGTTGTCGATAATTTTCTCTCCTCCTAAACACTTGATAGTTCTCCATCTTTTCTCGAAGAGTAGCCACAGCGTTGGGATCTGATTTTTCTTCTTGATAACGAAAGGGAAGGTTTTCTGTAAATTTCTCAACCGCTTGCTCGAATGGGGCTCTTAAAGAGCTATCACTCCACAAAACGTAATACATGGCTAAATTTCTAATATCCTGCAAACGCTGCGGTCTTTTATTTCGCTTTTCAAGAACTGAATAATACCACTTACTGCTCTCGTCCCATTCCCATTCTTTAACGCTACTAAAAGAATTAGTGCTGTCATAAACTAAACGACTTATGTCCATTTCCCAGATATCGGAAGAACTAGCAATTGGTAACGCTACTTTTAAACATTTTTCAGGATAAGCAAGTGCCATACTTAAGCAAATACCTAGCACAGCAACAGAATTGCTCCCACTCAATACTTTTTCAAAAAGGGCTTCAACATTTCTACCTGCTTCAATCTGACCCTCCATCCACTGTTCTAATGCCATCAAGGCAGAAATTACAGGATATGAGCCATTAGTGGTTCCCCGAAACCAGCAATAAACTTGAGTATCACCCCAAAATTCACGAGAACCAGAGGGGAAGTTAATAGTAACTGGTAGCGGAGTGAATTTAGGTCGGTCCAATTCTTCTTGCTGTTCGTACTCACGCCATTTTTCAGATGCAGTATTGGTGAGAGTATGAATTAAGCGCAGTCCTTCATCCTCATTATTAAGTAAGAGATATAAGAAGGGGCCTTGAACAGGTGCAGGTGGGATGAAACTCCAATTATAGTTTATACCAAAGTTTCTATCTTCTAGTGAGCTGGTTACTCTTCCAGGTATACTAGAATAATTTTCTGGGTTGATTGGTTTTTGGAGCAGGACACTGAGCGCAAAATCAACAAATGCTCTTGGAATTGAATCTACAAGAGGCTTGAAGTCTTGAGCTTTAGAAATTACATCCTTTTTGCTGTCGTAATTCCTAGACTTAGCCAGTTCACTAAGATAAGTTCCAACTTTCTTGGGCAGAACATCTGCTGAGTGTAAGATAATTCTGTGTAAATGGGTTTCGTATTCGTTATATCTTGACATTACCAATCTCTCCTCGCTTCTGCTTCCTTAAGCCATGCGATCCCTATTTCACCAATTTCCTGACGATAAATTGAGCCTGTTGGTGAATTGACTTGCCAAATCTCCATTAGCTTTACAGCTTCTGGACGAACGTTAGTAGGTAAATCATTGATCCGTTTTAACAACCAACCCATAAAAGGTTGCCATACAGACCATTTTGGGATGGGATCGCTCATTAAAAACGACATCACACGTTCACTTGACTGTAACTCTGCTTCTGTCAATAGAGGTATTAGTGAAAAGTTCGGCATCACTTCCAATGTTCGTACTGCAACCAGTAACTGGATAAGCCGTCGTGCATTATCAGCTATAAGTAGCTGTTCGGCTTTATCCAGCAATTCGCTCGAACGTGGAGATACTAGAGGCGCAGTCAGTAATGCTTGCCGCCATCTAGAAGAAAGTTCCGAAGCTTGCTCAACTTGGTCTATCAATTGTATCCAAGCCCCTGCTGTGTTATAGTTTTCTAGCAAAGCTAACCCCAGCAATTGAACAGCTCTATACAAACCGAACGGTTCATCTAGTTCTTGAAGATAAGCAGATAAGTCCTCACGACGTTGATCCAGGACACGAAACATTATCCAATCTTCAAGCAAATCATGACTAAAGTGATACACTTCCCAATCAGGTTCTTGTACAATGATTCCATCTGCTGTGAGAGAAATAATCGACTCTGGAGGAATAGTTTCTTCAACAGTGAAATGCTTACCGGGAGATTTAACAATCTGTTTCCCCAATTTCAAAAGGGAACTTTTTCTATCACGACCGGATACAGAACCTTCATTACCAACCAGTCTGTCCCACCAAACTTTGCTAACCTCAATTTCTGTAGCAACAGATGGTAAGTCTTCTGGATTGGGAAGCATACGTGGGTCTTCCAAAAGCCTCAACATCAATGGATTTTTGAGAATTGGAGAAAGATGATTAAGAGATAACAGTGGTTTGAGCCGAGGACTATATTCTACAACACTGTGAACTTCTTCTGGAGTTAATTCTGGTACTTGCAACCTTGTTGGCTTTCCTAGTGCTTGCCAATTCAACCATCTATAGACTTCCTGAAGATTTTCCTCCCGTGCTGAAAACACAACTGTCCAATGCCGAGAACCATCTTCACTGAGTGGAACTTCTGCCAATGTGTGAAGTAAATCCTTCACAATAGCACGTTTACCTTGCTCAACAATCCGATCAATCCCATCAATGAAAATAGTGGGTTGAGAACTTCCGCTTAATGCTACGAGAAGTTTATTCAGTGGTTGCCTGAGTTGCAGAGTACTGGCATAACTACTCCAACCTGCCCCCGTGATACGATCTCCTGAAATAACTAAAACTTGACCTTCCCCTTGTTGATACTCAACAAGAGTTTTCAGGAGAGCTGACTTACCAACCCCAGGTGAACCGACTATCTCGATTAGGGACGCTTCTGAAATGGTTTCTAGGGCGCTAGCAATTAGTTCGGTTCTTCTAAGTCTGAAACCTCCAATATCAACTCGTATATCATTTAGTGCGAAACTTGATTCTTGTTGTAACTTCTCAAGGTCGGAACGACAATCAACGGGTGAGAGTAAGGAAAATTTAGGCTGCAATCTCAGTCTCAAAATATCTGCATCAAAGCTGCCAGCAGTTCCATTAGCCTCAGCAGCAACATTAACAAGTCCCTCAAAAAGTTGCAGTGCTTCAGCTTTTTTATCAACATTTAGCAGATGACTTACTATTTCAATACTATAGGTATAGTCACGGGAAGCATCTCGCTGAAAATCGAAATGTAGAATAACCATCGAGCGGAGAAAATTCCATATTTCATCATCGGTTACGCTACCGCCTGAGTAGTTATTTAATTTGCCGCGAATCAGTTGAACAAAGCTACGCTGCGTCTCATTAGTCAAACCTCGTTGGTTAATTCTCTTCAAGAAGTCATCGGCATCCTTACTGCTACGCGCCCAAGTAAGAACACTTTGATAATGTTCATCAATCTTTTTTGAATAAAGTCCAACTACAACCCCAAAGCGGTCGATACCAATATGAAAATTGGTAGATTTTAAGGTGTTCCAACAAGCATGGATTACCGTATCAAAAGTTTCGTCTTTTCCACCGAAAGTTAAATCTCGTTTAATTTGGAGAGCAAGCTTAGCTTCACCAACTGGAAGCTCAGAAATAATAATGAGGTCATCTAACGGCTCTCCCTCATATAGACGCTGAAAACGTACTTCTCTGGTTACCCCTGCCTCTTGACCGCGAGGAACTGCTTGCAGTAATAGTGCTGCTAGGTAGTAAGCACCAACTCGTTTTTCGTAATCACTTCCAACACCTCCCGTTGAGATCGGGCTTGCAACTTTTGTCATGCTGATAATTGAGAATGTTATACCAAACTGGCAAGATGTGGTGTTCCACAGGAGGAAAGTTAATGGTTACGCATCCAAGATATTAGGATTTGGAATTTATTTACAGGCGTGCATTTATCCTATTATGCTGATAATAGCAAAAAATCAGAAAAATCACAACCAATAAAGCATTTGATGCTGATGTCAGAGGCGATCAGCTTCGCTGGTGCTGAAAGCAATTGCAAACAACTCTCTGAACAATTAAGTCCATTTTAATGGACTTAAGCTATTAGCCTTGGAATTTTGAATCCAAGGCGGGTTAGGTCATCCAAGCAGTTAGTTACGTCTAGGGGGACATTTTTGATAATTGATTAGTTATCGCTAGGGCGGGTTTTGTGCCAAGATTGTCGCTAAATGCGTTAAGGGTGACTCTAAACCCGCCCCTACAGAATACATAACTGACCAATATTAAAAGCAATTTTAGTAGTGCGAGCATCTTGCTCGCTAGTAATACCAAAATCAGAAAAGTTAACATACCGTGGAACAGGCTTCAGTGCCTGTGTCCAGCTTTGCACTGGCAAGATGCGGTGTTCCACAGGAGGAAAGTTGATGGTTATGTCTCCAAGATATTAGGATTGGCATTTTTATTAATGTCAATCCCATAACCTTTGAATGGGATAAGCATCAAACTTGACATCTCTGCTAATCAAAATAAGAGAGTGATTGATAGCTTGAGCGATTAACATTCTGTCAAATGGATCACGATGATGTAGAGGTAGATAACGAATTTGCAGAGTGTCAATAAATGAAATAGGCAACAAGAGAATATCTGAGGATTCTAGTTCAGCACCAATAGTTTCATAACTTTGTTGCAGTGATAACTTACCAAGATTAAACTTAATAGCAATTTCCCAAAGACTAGCAATACTTATATAAACTCTATCTGCTATATCAATCATGTCTCTTAGGTTCTGAGATAAATGATAATCATTTTCAGATAACCAGATAAATGTGTGAGTATCTAACAAAAAATTACTCATTCCATGTATTGTTTAAAATCTTCCAACGGTTCATCAAAATCATCGGGCAATGGTAGAACAAACGTTCCTTTTAAGATGCCTGAACGATTTTTTTTGACAGAATGCTGCTCCACTGGCATATCTTGTGAGTAGTTTTCCATCAGATACTTAGCATAGTGTAGCAGTTCTTGTTTTA
>JAAHGR010000599.1 GCA_010672425.1 Symploca sp. SIO2E6 | reverse complement strand
TAAATAGTGATGTTGCTTACTGGCAGGATGCCAGTTCCACAGATAATATGTTGTGGAATAATGATACAGTGGAACAGGCTTCTAGCCTGTGTCAATCTCAGCCAAATAGTGATGTTGCTTACTGGCAGGATGCCAGTTCCACGGAGAACAGTCTGTTGTGGAATAATGATACAGTGGAACAGGCTTCTAGCCTGTGTCAATCTCAGTCAAATAGTGATGGGGATGACTGGCAGGATGCCAGTTCCACTGAGAATAGTCTGTTGTGGAATAATGATACAGTGGAACAGGCTTCTAGCCTGTATCAATCTCAGCCAAATAGTGATGTTGCTGACTGGCAGGATGCCAGTTCCACAGAGAACAGTCTGTTGTGGAATAATGATACAGTGGAACAGGCTTCTAGCCTGTATCAATCTCAGTCAAATAGTGATGTTGCTGACTGGCAGGATGCCAGTTCCACAGATAATATGTTGTGGAATAATGATACAGTGGAACAGGCTTCCAGCCTGTATCAATCTCAGCCAAATAGTGATTTGGTTGGCTCGCAAAACCTTAAGATCAGCCACAGATATCTCCCTCATTGGGAATTAGCAGGATCAATTTACTTTGTTACTTTTAAGACTTGGCAGAAGCTAGAATTAACCCCAGAAGCAAGACAGATAGTCCTAGATTCCTGTTTATTCTTCAATAACCAAAGGTACACAACCTATGCTGTGGTTATTATGCCGGATCATGTCCATTGGTTAATGCAGCCTTTGCCAAAATCAGACCAGGAATATTGGACATTGGCTAGTATTATCCACAGCATCAAAAGCTATAGTTCTAATCAAGTGGCTAAAGTCATGGCTCATGATGGTCTTGTATGGCAAGATGAACGATACGATCGCATTATGCGAGATGAAAGAGAATTGCTAGAAACCTGGAACTATATCAGAGAAAATCCTGTAAAAGCTAATTTATCTGATATTGCCGAAAAATATTCCTTCTTTTGGCAAATAGATACTGTAGAATAATTTCCTGTGGAACAGGCTTCAGTACCTGTGGTAATTTTCATCGCCACTGGCAAGATGCCAGTTCCACAATAGAACAATCTTTTGTAGAAGAATCACCCGTGGAACAGGCTTCAGTGCCTGTGTCAGTGTTCTAGAATGTGTCAACAACAAATCGTGGTTGGGATGGATGAATACGTGATACTACCTCATAGTTAATTGTTCCCATCCAAGAAGCTAGTTGTTCGGCACTAACTTTCTCCTCTCCATCAGTACCGATTAAAGTTGCTACAGTCCCCACACTAACATCCTGAATATGGGTAACATCTACCATCATCATATTCATACAAATACGACCCCGTACAGGAGCCCTTACTCCTTTAATTAAAACATGGGAGAGATTAGAAAGCCTGCGATCGTAACCTTCATGATAGCCAAGGGGTAAAATGGCAATCCGCATGGGATAAGTTGCCCGGAAGGTGCGACCATAGCTAACATAGCCTCCCACTGGAACATCCTTGACTTGGACTACTCGCGCACGCCAAGATAGCACTGGCTGCAAGTTGGGGATAAATCCTTCACCACGGGTAGCATAGTTTTGCAGTACCGTAGCGTAAGTTTCTCTAGAAGGCCATAAGCCATAAGCGGCGATACCGACTCGCACCAGGGAACCGTGGGTTTCTGGCCACAGAATAGTGGCAGCAGAGTTAGCAGAATGTACCATTGGTACATCTAAGCCTGCTTGCTGGAAAACTTCCCGTGCCTCTTGAAGTAACACTAACTGTTGATGAGCAAAGCGATGATCCGTGGTATCTTCAATATCTGCGTAGTGAGTTGTTAACCCTTCTAATTCTACCCCCTCTAGCTGAGATACTAGTTGTGCTAGTTCTAATGCTTCTTGCAGGGAAATACCTTGGCGATGGGTTCCTGTTTCTAGCTTTAGGTGAACTGGTATGGTGTAATTAGCAGCCTTGCCAGCCTGAGCCATAGCTTTGACAATTTCGGGATCATAGAGAACAATTCTTGCCTGGGATTGAGCTACTAGAGGTGCTTGAGCAGCAGAGACATTGCCACAGATATAAATTGGTGCTTGAATACCTGCTTGACGAAGTGCCATCGCTTCGTAAGCAAAGTTGACAATCAACCAGTCAACTCCCGCAGCAACAAATTCCCTGGCACAAGGTATTATCCCATGGCCAAAGGCATCAGCTTTGACCACTACTCCCAAAGTAACATCGGCTCCGATCCGCTGTCGTAAGGTTGCCACATTCGATTGGAGTGCCTGACGGGAGACCTCACACCATGAGGATGCAGACTCAATTGAGTTGAGAAATTCTTGATGCATATTGTTGGCTGTTTGAATGTTACATATAGAGACTTCCAAATAAAAAACATTGTTAATTTTTAATTCCGCACAGCGGTACTAGGCCATTCTGGTATTTCTAACTCGTGTTCCCATAGCCAGAAGGTTGCTGCATCACTTAAAGCATCCCGTTGCATTCGCTTGGGATCCTGGAAAAATGCTAAACCAATTTTCTGATCTATAATATGGCTTGCTAATAATCTGAGCGCCCGGTTATCGTCAAAATTATCCTCGATAACAACAATGCGATTTTCTCGTTCAGCAGCATTACCCTGAGGTTCGTTAAACATACGCTCGAAATACTGAATCACTGTCTCACGGTATCGTGCTTGATGAACAGTCTGAATCACAACATAGGGAGATTTCCATTCTTCAGGTTTTAGCTCTTTGATTACCTTATTTAGACCTTCCAATTGTGCTGTTGTTGCCTGATTCACACCTTGCACAATATAGGGAGCTACTTCGTGAATATATTCATTGAGCTGTGAGATGTCTATTGTTTGAGAGTTTAACACTTGCGTGATATAATTTATCGATTTTTGGATAAAAAATTCTTGAGATGCTTTGATTTCAGACAGCTCTTGCTTGTCTAAAACCTGATATTGATCAGGGGCTTTCACCTCTCTTAAAGCAGCCTCTAATAGCTGTTTTTGATCCTTCAAGTACTCCTCAATAGTCTGAGCCGATTGACCAACAGTAAAGGAAGCTTGCAGGTCGTAAATCCCCTGCTCTGCCAAAGAGCTTAAAGTCAGGTAAAGACCCAAAGTTTGATGTCCAATAGCCTTAAGTATATGGTAAATATCCAGCTCAGATATTGGTTTATCAACCTTCTTACCATTATGGCAAAAAGTTACCTTTGCTCCTGAAACAATCAGCACAGTTGAACCTTGGGGATGACCGAATTTAGTACTTTCTTCTACAATTAATCTGTTATAGTCTGTGTGGAAACTCTGGTTGGCATTTTGAAGCGTTCCAGTGGAGGGTTTGAATGAAGGGGGTTTTGCTGCTAAGTTAACCAGGCAAGGAGAATCACCGATGGAACTTGCTGCTGCTGTGTTGCTATACCTCTGGGCAATAGCATTACTATGATTTCCCATCAAAATTGCGACACATGCTAACAAGACTAAGCTGAAGCTGATCAAGAAATTGTAAAATTTTGAAGGCCAATTGTGATTCATTATCATTAAACCAGGAAGGCTTCCTTAACATCACTGAACAATTCACGGTAAGGATTGTACCACAAATGCTAACTGGCAAGATGCCAGTTCCACAATGGATATGTGAATATTTTGCTCTTTAATCAGACATTACTCCTGCTCCTGTTCCCTTAACCAAAACATTCTGATGATAAGAGTTTGGTTTATCTCCCACCGTTGCACCACCGTTGATCATTCCTTGCAAACTGGGTTCAAAGAAGGTGTAGGGGAAGTGAGTTTCAGGACGGCTAACTTCATCCAATCGCTGTTGCAGTTGTGCTGGAATCTCAAACTCCAGAGTGCGGAGGTTATCCTGCAACTGCCGTAGTTTAGTTGCGCCAATGATAACCGAGGCAACAGCGGGACGATTCACTACCCAGTTTAATGCTACCTGTGCCATGGAGCGATTGAGTTCCTTCGCCACCATCTCCAATTCCGTAACGATCGCCCAATTTTTCTGGGTGAATTTGTTGAATACCGGATTGCCACTGTTCGCTAACATCGCTAGACGACCTGACCCTTCAACACCTTCTTCAGAGGGTTTGTATTTACCAGAGAGTAAACCACTTGCCAAGGGCGACCAAACCATCAGGCTCGTACCCAATGCTTTTGCTAGAGTGGTATACTCAAACTCAATGTTGCGCTCTGCCAGAGAATATTCGAGTTGTACAGTGCTGATGGGTTCTAGATGCCGTTCTTGAGCCAATGTTTGTGCCTGCGCCACATACCAGGCAGGTACATCGGACAACGCCACATAGCGCACCTTACCAGATGTGACTAAATCATCCAAGGTTCGCATTACTTCCGCTGCTGGAGTCACCTGATCCCAGGTGTGCAGCATATACACATCAATGTAGTCTGTGCCTAAGCGCTGCAATGAACCTTCTACAGCCCGTAAGATATTCTTGCGTCCATTACCTCCAGCGTTGGGGTTACCCGGTTCGGCATTATAACTAAACTTAGTGCTAATAATGACGCGATCGCGAGTTTCGCTACTCTTGACAAAACGTCCCAACATTCGTTCACTATTACCATTCGTATACAGATCTGCTGTATCAATAAAATTACCACCCGCTTCTAGATAGGTATCAAACATTTGGCGGGCATTGGTTTCATCTGTACCCCAACCCCAGTCATCGCCAAAGGTCATTGTACCTAGCGCCAAGCGGCTTACTTTCAGTCCTGTATTACCTAAGGTATAGTATTCCATAATTTTAGGTGGTAGGTGGTAGGTGTTAGGAGGCAGGAGGCAGGAGGCAGGAGGCAGGAGGCAAAAGGTAGTCCCGATGAAAATTTTTCTCACCACCAGGTTATGAAAGTAGGTTCTTCACTATTGCCTATTGCCTAGGCGCTTATTTTTTCAGCCAACCAATGCGCTGCACTGCCATTACTTTCA
>JAAHGR010000598.1 GCA_010672425.1 Symploca sp. SIO2E6 | reverse complement strand
CCAAAGCCTATAAAATCGTTGAGACGCTTAGGTCTCTTCAGCCCTCATCGCCTCTATTTGTTTCAATTGCTAGGAAGCTGCAATCATTACTAAACAAAGGTTGTAGCCATAGTTGTCACCCCGTCAGCCTCTGTGTAAAGCAATATTAAGTTCGCCAGCGGTATCAGAATTGGGGGATTTAGGGGGCTTGTGTAACACGCTTTTTAAAACCGGATTTGGTATAACACCTATCAAGGCAACTCCACAGAAGTCGGCTTAGCAATGTGAGGTAAACCCCAACCCAATTTTTCCCGTAAAATACGGAAGAACTCCGGTGGTTGCAGACGAATGAATTTAGCAGAATAACATGATCGCTCAATCCGTATCTGATCTTCTGGTAACACATAACACCCAGCATTGCCATCCAATACCATTACTAATTGATTGGGAGTAGCCGGAAAAATCTGTACTAGCTCACTTTCATGAAAAATCAAGGCTCTAGATGCCAAAGAATGAGGGCAAATGGGCATCAATTGCAGTACCGGTACTTCAGGAGTTACCACTGTTCCCCCTGCACTCAGGGAATAAGCCGTTGAACCAGTAGGAGTAGAGATAATTATCCCATCAGCAGCAATATCTACCGGCGCGTGACGCCCAATCTGAATCTCAAAATGGCACATACAAGTCAATGGTTCTCGATGGAGTACCATCTCATTTAAACAAAGTGCTTCCCACCAAATGTACTCATCTCGCACAAGCTGCACCAGCAGCATCGCCCTTTCTTCAATTTCATATTCTCCTTTGATTACCTTTTCCAAGGCAGAGGGTAGTTGGTTCAAATAAATTTCCGTAAGGAAACCCATGTGACCCGTATTCACCGTCAGCAAAGGAATACCAAAAGAAGCAACTTGACGAAAAGCAGAGAGTACTGTACCGTCTCCCCCCAGCACAATCGCAAAACTCATCTGCTCATCAAAACCGGGAGGAGCTAGCTTGTCTATCGGTGTATGACATACTGGAGACTCAGGACGGGAATAGCCTAGAATGCCACCGATACCAGTAGCCAAACGGACATCCCAGCCCATCCCACTCAGTTTGTCTTGCAACTCCTTAGCGACGCGACAAGCTATGGGTTTAATTTCGTTGTAGATGATGCCTGCTTTGGGTATATTCACCAGTTCGCGTCGTAGTCTAATAAGTCTTACAGTAGGGATTTTACCAAAAATATCGGTTTAAAACCCCGTCTTTCTAGAACATCGGTCTAGAAACCAGGTTTCTTGGGAAAAATGCTAATATGAGAGCCGTTCTCAGGAAACCTTCATGTTTAAACTAGAATCCTTCCAAGTCGCTTTGCAACAGCCTTGGACTAGCATTTACACCAATGTTGTAGCGCTGGTGTTGCTCTATGGGGCTACCGTCCACATTGGGAACATTGCCGGATTAAACAGAAATAGTCGTCATTTGTCCTTTGTCATTTGTAAGGGTTTGAGCTGTATTTAAGTTTTGTAACATAGTTGCTGTTTATTTCTACCTACCTACTTATATTTCTTGGTTTAATCCTCCACACTGTGTCCGATTGCTAACAAATAAATAGTCAGTCTATAATTAAACTGGAATACTGTTCATTAAACTAGTACGAAATGCGAACAACAGAATTAGTTGTATTTGTAGGTGTTGTAGCGATATTAATTTTTTTAGTAGTGGAGGCGCAATCTAGATTTGAGAAATGTAAAAATATCGGGCAAAAGAATTTAGAATGTGTTTTACAACCATAAATTACGGACATTCCACACGTTAAATTGTAGTACACCATGTAGTGCTTGTGTACTAATTGGCTTGGCGATCATATGAAAAAAGAAAAATTTCCAGCAAGACTTCATGTCCTGATTGCAAGTAATAGCGATCAAGCGATTGTTATTAGAAGAGGACCTTCAAAATATACATGCGTCTTGTCTTGGGACAGGAAAAAAAATTCATTTGAAGTCTCCCAGTGGTTAAAAGGTCGAATTTATGAGAGGCGAGCTGATATATCCCCCTCTGGGAAATATTGGATATATTTTGCCATGAATGGAAAATGGGATTCGGAAACGAAGGGGTCTTGGACAGCAATTGCTAAAGCTCCATGGTTGAAAGCGATTGCCTTATTTGCCAAAGGCGATTGCTGGCATGGCGGCGGACTTTTTCTGGATGATCAAACCTACTGGTTAAATGATGGTTATGGCCATGAACCACTTTTCACCTCTAGCAAAGTCACAAGAAATAAATCTTACCAGCCGCAAAACTACTATGGTGGTGAGTGTCTCCACATTTACTATAATCGCCTACAGCGGGAAGGGTGGATGCTAAAACACAGCTCAAAAAAGGGCAAGTGGAATTCGGAAACCATCTTTGAAAAAAAGTTATCTCACAATTGGCTATTGCGTAAAATATGTCATGATCAGCTTGGCTCTCCAAAAGGCAAAGGGTGCTACTGGGATGAGCATCAACTACTCAATGAACATGGAGACATATTTGTTAAGTCAAGTTGGGAGTGGGCTGAGGGGTTCGATAAGTCAATCATTTTTGCTGAGGGAGGAATCCTTTACCAAATTTTCCTTCAAAGCTCTGACAAACTAAGTGAACCAAAACTTCTCCATGATTTTAATGAGTATAAGTTTGAATTCAGGCAAGCACCGTATTGAAACAACGCCTCAGAGATATCGCGGCTGTTGGAGATTGTCGAGAATGCCCACCTGAAAAATGAGCTTTCTTGCCCAAGCCTTGATTTGGTGCTATACTTTTAAATAATGGAATAGGTGTGCGCCTATAAAGTATGATCAATTACACAAGGCGATCGCAACCAAACCTTGCGTAGTGGCGTGACACAGCTCAAATAATTAAATAGATGTAGGTTGGGTAGAGCGATAGCGAGACCCAACACTCCTAAGTTGATGTGCAGCTAAATTGAATAATTTCTGTTTAGAATAACGGCTGTTATACCAAATCCGGTATACACAAGCTCGTTATAACCCACCCTGTAGAGACGTTGCATGCAACGTCTCTACAGGGTTTTACGACTGTCTTATTTGTGGCCTAGCTCTCATCGGATTTGGTATTAAACGGAATTCTGTAATTCGCCTGTACGGACAGGTAGAGTTTTAGTTTGGTTACCGCGCTTTACCTTAATCTGGATTACCTGATTCACACCGCTATTTTCAACGATACGCTGCAACTGCTCAGCACTCGTAACCTGTTGTCCATCGATCGCAAGTACAACATCCCCACGACGAATTCCGGCAGCGGCTGCTGGGGTTTCGGGGAGCACCTTAACTACTAAGACACCATTAATTTCCGGTATGAGGAAGCTAGAGTTGGGATCGTTGTTATTCTCTTTGGCCATCTCAGGTGTTAGGGTTACCATCTGAATACCAACATAGGGATGGACAACTTTTTCCCCTCTTGCTAGCTGAGTAGAAATTTCTTTGGCAGTATTGACGGGAATCGCAAAACCAATACCCATGGCACCAGCGCGAATGGCGGTATTGATGCCAATTACTTCCCCTCGCTCATTCAACAAGGGACCACCAGAGTTTCCGGGATTAATGGCGGCATCAGTTTGAATAAAGTCTAGTCGCTTATCGGGAATGCCTGCCTGAGCACTGGAGCGTTTGAGGGTACTAACAATGCCTAGGGTAACTGTATTATCTAATCCTAATGGATTACCGACTGCGATCGCCCAATCCCCCACTTCCACTTGGCTGGAATCTCCTAGTGGGACAACTGGCAAGTTGCTACCTTGAACTTTGACGACAGCCAAATCTGTCACTGTATCCACTCCCTGCACTTTCCCTTCAAATTGGCGTCCATCTTTGAGGCTGACAGTCACCTTATCTGCTTGATTAACTACATGAGCATTGGTGAGAATAATGCCGCTGCTATCAATGATAAAGCCTGAGCCTTGGCCTGTGAGACGCTGTTGTTGTTGGGGCATTTCGGAGAAAAAGTCTTCACCGAAAAAGCGCCGGAAGAAAGGGTCATCCAAAAATGGCTCAACACGTCGAGTGACAGTACGTTCCGTATCAATCCGCACTACTGCTGGTCCAACCATCTTAACTGCTGCTGTCACAAAACTGCCACGAGTCGCAACAGCAGTTGGCAGGTTTTGTGCTAGCAGGGTTGGTGTTGTTGACTCACTTCCTGCTGCTGGAGATGCCTGGGATGGTGATACCCGATAAACACCAACAGTAAGCAGGGAGCCAAGAAGGATTGCCAGTAGATAAGTACTTATTTGGCGTAGGGAGATAGAAAGTTGTTTTTTCAGTCGCATAGTATCAATCTCGTTTTTGGTGTTTAGTCCGCCGAAGCTTGGCAGACAGGAGTTTGTGCCGCATAGCTGTAGGCAGACAGCAGAGCAAGCATTTCCCTATTAGTTTGACCGGAAGCTGAAGCTAGGGGTTCCGCAGTATGCTTTCATTGTAGTTCATCTATAGGAGAAGCAAGGGAGACAACGCAATACTGCTCGGTTAAGAGAGTGTGGGGAGTGTGGGAGGTGTGGGAAGTGTGGGGAGAAATAGGGGCAAAACCCGAGTAGTATTGAGAGACAAGGGACAATACTACTCAGTAATCGCTCACCCTTTCTTTCCCCACCTCCCCATCTCCCCACACTCCCCACACTCCCCACACTCCCCACACTTTTTGAGCTCACCCCATGATTAGTAAATTGGTGTTCTAGACTAAGATCGGGAGGAGAAAAACACTCCTTCCCCGACCCCATAATTGGAGTTAAGCCATTGACCAAAATAATGGGATTCAAGCCCCGTCCTTCTAGGACGGCTTTTCAAAATATACAGCTACCATCGAGGAGCCTGAATAAACGGGGGTGCATTTATTCAGGTAAGTGTTATCATGATAGAATGTTAAATCTAACTTACGAGTACAAGCTAATTCCTACCGACGCACAACGCGAAACCTTCGACCAGTGGCTA
>JAAHGR010000597.1 GCA_010672425.1 Symploca sp. SIO2E6 | reverse complement strand
ATTGGTGCGATCAGTAACCTAACACGCCGGTGTACACTCTCGTTGGGTTTCACTTCGTTCCACCCAACCTACATTTGATGAATATGTACAGATTTGTTCGGAAGTTCCCCTGTTACTCGAAAATCATTTGATTAGATGAGAACCAGGGGGACACTGAATCCCTGCTGAACCTTGGCTGGGAACTGTTGGCATAGCAGGGGGTGTCGATGAAGGCTGATCCGTTTCACAAATCGCAGTAACAGTGGTAGCTTGCCCATCAACAACAAATACAGCACCGGTGTAGCTACGCAATTCAGGGACTTTAGCAGTAGCAGTCATCATCACTAAGGAAGCGCGATCGCTTTGGGGTAAAATCTGATAGCGGTAAATCTCTGTCTCTGATTCGATACCCAAACCAAGTTCTTGAAGATTACTAGCAAATTGCTCATTTTCCAGCCGATAAGCCTGTTGAGCGCGGTTCATCGAACTTATATAAATTTTCCCTTCCGATTCTTGTGCTTTCCTCAGCCGTGCTTCAACATCAATGATCTCTACACCAGGAGGCAAGGTTGTGGCATCATCAACTTTAGAGAATACCGTTGCCTCTGAGTCAAAAGCAGTTGGTCTAGGTTCTCCAGGATTTGTCCCCTCTATTTGTACTCGCAGTTCACCGGCAGCAGTAAACTCAAATATGGTCATGACCCTTTGCTCTTCTTCTGGTAGAGTCACATTTAAATGCATTGGTTGGGGAGTCGGATCAATTTCATATTTCAAGGGTAGAGCAAAGCGAGTATCTGCATCGTAGGGAAGCACCATGAATAATTCACCAATCGGAGTAAAAATCCAGAGCAGCTTGTTACCAGATGAAGGTTCTGTAAATTCCCATTGTCCTTGTAAGCGCTTAGCCACGGCATCGCTGGTGGCAGGATTCGGAGATTGAGCCACCACAGGTGCGATCGCTGACTGGGCATTAACAGTAGTATTAATGTTACTGAGTAGTCCGATAAGTAAGCTGGATGCCAGCAGTATTCTGAGAAACCGGGTTTCTCGCCAGGATAACAAGGAAATATCAGCATTGCTCCCCAAGAAACCCGGTTTCTGAACGGGGGATGCCAGCACGGGAAGCTGGAAAAAGTTTTTCATAGGAAGGAAGAGAGTAAATCTAAAATCTAACATCTAAAATTTCCACCCATCGAGTTTCCCTATCGAATTAATTACAATTAAAGATGACATTGACAACTGCAGAAGACAATAATATATTGAAGGAATGAAAACTTTGCAACAGTTGCGAGAGAGTAACTCCAGATGGTCACTCAATGAATTTGTCCGAGTGCTCAATGGTTTGTTACCTCAATTTTTACCAGTACAGAAAGCCCATACTCGAGTTCGAGAGGATGTTACTCCTCGCTTGGTACGGCATTACACCACCCAGGGAATGCTTGATGAACCACTTAAAGAAGGACGTGAAGCGCGTTATACCTATCGCCATCTATTACAACTGCTAGTGGTACGTCGCCTGTTAGCAGAAGGTTATGGTGCTAGTGCCATTGATAATTTAGCAACCTCCAAGGACAACACCGAGTTGGAGGCGCTGTTGCAAGGGGGAGTTCAACTGGCTCTCACTGCTGCTAACCCAGCTTTAGGGTTTCTACAGCAAATCAAGGAACGGCAATCTCTCCCCATACCTCCACCACCAGCAACTGCTCCTGCAAAATCCATCCATGCCGGTACTGTAGCTTATCCCCAAGCTGCTACGAGTAATTGGACTAGGATGGAGATTTTGCCGGGTCTGGAAATCCATATCCGAGAGGACTTTAACTATCCCCATAGTCCTCAAGAGCAGCAAAACTTACTACAATACATGGCTCAACAATTGCTTACTTTGTCTACTAATCGGAGGTCAAAAAAATGAAAGTTCCTGAGATTGAATTTATCCCCCTACGGGATGCAGTCAGGTCAGATAACACCACGATTCTGGATGTACTGGTGAAAATTATACCACCGGAGCCAGAAGCCAATATCCAAAGACCAGCGCTCAATCTTGGTTTGGTCATAGATAGGTCCGGCTCCATGCAGGGAAAAAAAATTCTGTATGCTCGTCAAGCGGCTTGCTATGCCGTAGAGCAACTCTTACCAACTGACCGTATAAGTGTGACAATTTATGATGACCAGGTAGAAATTTTAGTTGCTAGTACCCTGGCTAAGGATAAAGTCGAGATTACCCGTCAGATTGAACGCATTCAGGCGAGGAACACCACAGCACTCCATGCCGGTTGGGTAGAAGGAGGGGTACAAGTCTCTCATTATTTTGATCCTGAACAGTTAAATCGGGTGATTTTGCTCTCCGATGGACTGGCAAATCGGGGAGAAACAAATCCCGATGTCATTGCTTCTGATGTCAAGGGTTTGGCAGAAAGGGGTGTCAGTACTACCACCATGGGAGTTGGTGATGATTATAACGAAGACCTCCTCGAAGCAATGGCCAATAGTGGAGATGGGAACTACTACTACATTGAGTCTTCCGAACAACTGCCAGAGATTTTTCAGATGGAATTGCAAGGTTTAATGGCTACCTTAGGACGCAATGTCACTCTGGGAATTGAACCTCAAGGTGAGGTGGTATTAGTCGATGTCTTCAATGATTTGGAGCTTACTCATCAGGGTCTGTTCAAACTACCCAACTTAGTGCTGGGTAATCCTTTCGTCGTGGTGGTGCGGCTGAAAGTACCAGCCATAGAAGGGAAGCAACAAGCAGATTTGTGTCATTTCCACTTAGCTTGGGATGGTAACGAACAGGAGGAACGCCTCAAACTAGAGGCAATGCTGCAACTACCAGTGTTAGCTAGTGCTGAGTTAGAGAAATTTCCTTTTAACCCAGAGGTACAGCGACAGGTTGCTCTGATGATGTCGGCAAGAGCGAAACAGGAAGCTGTACAACAGGTAGATCGAGGGGAGTATGAGATAGCTAGCCAATTAATCAATGATACCAGACAACAACTGCTCCGAGCTCCTCAGTCGCCGCTCATCGAACAAGAAGCCCAGTCTCTAGTTGATTTAGATACGGATCTCAAGGCGCGGCGGCTGCAACAGTATCGCAAGCGGTCTCAATACGAGTCTCACCAATATCAAAGAAGCATGAGACAATCTATCCAAGGAGACTACTATACCAAGCGTAGCGATCGCCAATTCTTCCGTCAGAACTACTCTAATCAAGAGCAAAAAAGATTTCTCAGAAGTAGGATCGAAGTTGTCCAAGGTGACATTACTCAACAGCAGGTAGATGGGATTGTTAACCCTACGAATCAAAACTTGTCTGGTACTAGTGGTGTTACTGGTGCAATTCGCCATGCCGCCGGGCCACAGCTGCAAGAAGCTTGTCGCCGTTTACACAGTTGTGGGATAGGTGAAGCCAAACTTACTGATGGTTATAATCTTCCTTCAAAATGGATCATCCACACCGTCGGTCCTATTTGGCAGGGGGGTCATCAAGGAGAGGAGCAGATGTTGGCTCAATGCTACCGTAGTTGTTTAACCTTGGCAGAGCAACAATCAATGCGTACCGTTGCTTTTCCCGGTATCAGTACAGGAGCAAGAGGTTTCCCGATTGATAAAGCCGCAAAAATTGCTGTGCGGGAAGTAGTGAATTTTCTGGCGAGTAATTCCTCGATCAAGAAAGTGATCTTCGTCTGCTATAAAAATACAGATTACTACTATTACCAGGATGCTTTGCAATAGTTAGGTGTTAGGTGTTAGGTGGTAGAAAGATACAGAAAGACAATGACTCACACACTAGTACAACTGACCTTTAAGCAATATCTCGAATATGACGATGGCACGGATAACCACTATGAACTGTTCGATGGGGAACTAATACCGGTGCCACCAGAAAGTGAATTGAACAACTGGATAGCTCAATATTTGAGTCGCAAGTTGGAAAATTTCGTAACTATGCGACAAATAAAGCTCCAAAAACTGGAAATAGCGGTTCCTGTATTCCCCAAAATGCCTCTCAACCGCCAACCTGACTTAACTGTTGTTAGACCAGAACATATACAGCAAATGGCGAAGTTGGGTAAAATGGCCATCACTCTTGATATGCCACCCCCACAGTTAGTTGTTGAAGTAGTCAGTCCCTACAGAAACAACAAGGATGATAATTACCGGAGGGATTATATTGATAAAGTACGTCAGTATCAGGAACGGGGTATTCGGTGAATACTGGATTGTTGACCCTCAAGCACAGTTAGTTACGGTATTAGTATTAGTGAATGGCAGTTATCAGGGAACTAAGTTCTCTGGTAATCATCGGATTGTTTCTCAGATTTTTCCGGAACTGGAACTAAGTATTACTGAGATTTTGGAGGCGAAGTGAAAAAACAGGAAATTACAAACACTTTAGTTTCCCTACTGGTTGCGATCGCCATTACTTTTTGCTATTATTCTAATAATAGAAAAGGTGTGCACATATAAACTACTCCCTCTACCGTAGCCGCAATGTAATCAATGGCAGTTGGTGCGGTTGGCTATTACATATCCAGGGCGGGTTTTGCACAGAAAGTTTCTGGTAAAATGGGATAGATTGTTCCTAAACCCGCCCCTACCAATGGTGCTGATGTTGGCAAATTCGATAACTATCAAAAAAAAATTCCGTGTATTCGTAGGGGCGGGTTTAGGGATATCTTAACGCATTCAACGATAGCCATTGAACAAAACCCGCCCTAGCGATAACCTTCGGGCTAACAAAAACTTCCCCTAGTCCTTGTGCGATCGCATCATATATATTGTAATGTTATCAGCGTCAGGTGGTGCGGTAGGTGATCAGCGCAAGCTGGTGCTGAAGGCAATCGCATATCCCAGGGCGGGTAAGCGTGATAATTCAGGACATTTGACCCGAATATTAGGGGCAAAACCCGCCCAATGCCATCCCCCGGTTAACACAATCAATCCCTAGAACTAGCAACAAGCGATC
>JAAHGR010000596.1 GCA_010672425.1 Symploca sp. SIO2E6 | reverse complement strand
AGATTTAATTTGTTATAGCAAATCCGGCATACACACCCCCGTTATGTCCCACCCTGTAGAGACGTTGCATGCAACGTCTCTACAGGGTTTTCGCGGTTTTCTCAAAACGGGGGTAACTAACCCGGATTTGGTATTAGGTCTCGCTATCTCTCGACCCAACCTACATTTTTAGTGCGATCGCGAATTAAGTAAAGGGATTCAGCAGCAAAATTCCACAATCGTGGAAATCACGAATGTTTCGCGTTACAAGAGTGAGCTGATTTTGTATCACAAATAACTGTTACGGACATCATCCACAAAAGGATTAGAGCGATCTGTGCGAGGAGGCACTTCGATAGTATAATTTTCTTCTGCACACAGCTGACGTAATTGAGCAAAAGCATCAGCTAAAGAGGATTGTTCTGAGAATTTTTGCTGAGTTTGTTCAATTTTCCCATTCATCGGATTTTCCCTTAATCACAAGTTCAATGTAGCAAACTGTAGGATGGGCATGAGCAAAAATCCCAAACAGCAGCGATATCATTAACAGCAATATCCCTGGTTAAACCGTGAGTGAGCCTCGTGGAAACAATTTTAACCATGTAGGGGCGGGTTCGCTCAATACCTTCCAACAAAACGATAACTTAATTAAACCCGCCCCGGCGTCTCCTCATCAAGTGTTGCCTGAAGACGTACTTAGTTTTATTGAGTAATATCAGGGTTGTGCAATATCCAGTAGCCGCAAAGTTTAGTGGTGTGACACAGCTAATAATTTTGAACATTTCACCATACCTTACCTAAAGTAAGTGATCAAAATCATAAGCTTCATCATAAGCCTCAGTGATCACGATCATAGCACTAACAGCGATTGATCATGCATGTCTGATGTGATCAAAAACATAATGGAGTAATGGAAAAACTTGTTAAGTTAGTAAACATGAATGCTTTCAGAAATGCAAAAGCGCCAACCTGACTACGAATCTGCTGGCGCTCTTGCTCACTGAATCGTTTACTCAAGGCCCTCACTCCTGACTCGCAATCAGGGGGTGGACTCACTTACCCAAATTAGGAAAGCTATTACTATGTTGACACGATTCTCGAATGAAGACAACCAATTTCACGGCGAATTAACCCCCTTACAGCCAAAAGCAACACCAAAACAAGTTATTCTGGTTGCTTCTAACCCATCAGACTCTGCCAATCTGAACGGCACAGGAACTCTATTACCAGTGCTCATGTACGGCGGTGTGGCAGTAGCCGTCATTATTGCTATTACCTACTTCTCCAAAAGTCAGCTCAAGTCAGTCAATGAACTGATGAAGACGGTGAGGAAGAAAGCCAAGTAATACCAAATTCGGCTTAAATACACCCTTTATGTCAAACTCTGTAGAGACGTTGCAGGCAACGTCTCATATCAAGGAAAGGATAAACAGTTATAATTCCCGAATACCTTGCAAACTTCTTTCTTCCCTTGGAGCCTTCTGCCGTCTGCCCTGGAGCCTTATTACCACCGAAGTGTAAGTATTCAACCGAACTTGATATCAGAGCATGTTTTTGCTGGGATGGCTAACTCTTCAATAAATAAAACCCCCATTGGCACTCATCTCAATGGGGGCATTGTAGTCTTTGGAATTGTTTCTCTCTATTTACTTGTCCGCAGAAACGATAAGTTTTACGAAACAGATTACTCGAACGAATGAGAAATTAGGAATTGGGAATAAAATTACTGGGGATTGGTTACGTTAACCGATGGGTGACGGTAGGGCGGGTTTTGAGCCCAATATTCGGGTAAAGTAGCCTAGGTTATCACGCTTACCCGCCCCTACTGGCGTAATACAGCTAAAATGAGGGAATAAGTAGGTTGGGTGTAGCGCTAGCGTAACCCAACACTCCTTGTGTGTTGCGTTGGGTTTCACTTCGTTACACTCAACCTACATTTTTAGGTGTGAGGAATTCTCTAAACTCTAGACAAACCCAGATTGAATAGTCAAAATAGTGGATATTCAGGTCACTCCAAAAATTAGCCCATGCCTCGCGCAGTAATATTGACTGCTCTTCCCGTTGAATATATGGCTGTCCGTAATCATCTGACAGATCTACAGGAGGAGATACATCCCCAAGGAACCATTTACGAACGAGGGAGATTCGTCACGAAGGAACAGGTATGGGAAGTGAGGATTGCTGAGTTTGCGTTGGGCAATCCCGGTGCAGCCGCATTGGTAGAACGAGCGATCGCCGAATTTAACCCTTATGTTATCCTCTTTGTCGGCGTAGCTAGCGGCATTAGGGATGTTGCTATTGGTGATGTAGTCGCCTCAACAAAAGTTTACGGATACAAGTCTGGTAAAACAAAAGAAACATTCAGACCTAGACCCGAAATAGGTATTAGCTCTTACGGGTTAGAACAGCGAGCTAGAGCTGAAGCTAGAAAAAACGGCTGGCTAAGGAGATTATCATCCGTACCTTCCCCTGCTCCGTGTGTGTTTGTAGCTCCCATTGCAGCTGGCGAGAAGGTAGTTGCTTCGACTAAATCGGAAGTCTTTAAGTTTTTGCGCTCGAACTATGGAGATGCGATCACAGTCGAGATGGAGGGAATTGGTTTCCTTGAGGCAGCACAGTCTAATCTGGGCATACATACAATGGTTATCCGGGGTATCTCTGATTTGATTGATAACAAAGCTAGAGTAGATCTGGGTTATCAAGAGATAGCAGCTCGCCATGCTAGTGCTTTTGCTTTTGAAATATTGGCAAAACTGAAGACGTCCGAACGTGAAGAATCACCCTCTTCAATCGAGCTCAGGCAACGAAGACTTTTATCAGAAAAAGAAAACTTGATGTCAGATCATGCTGATAGCTTGAGTAAATTAGATGTTCTTGAATACTCGATGAATAAGGCCGATCTTGTATCAAAACATAAAATTGAACCACTAATTAAACGAGAGAAGAAAAGACTTAACCAGCTAAGAGACAGAATAGAATATATCGAAGAAAATCTTGAAACCATCAAATTACAACATGAAATTGATGATGAAGACAATATCACATCTGACAGAATTCCAATTGGTTTTGAGCTTACGCAGAAACTAGTAGATCATAAAAAAATTATTGCCAGAATTGCATGGTCTCCCAATGGGCAGATGATTGCTGCACCATCAGTAGATAGAACTATTTGTATATGGAAAAAGAAAACATATAAGCTACTAAAAATAATAAAAGATGATGACATTTCAGTTTTTAGTGTAGCTTGGTCTCCCGATTCAAAAAGTCTTGCGGCTGCATCAGGTGATAATTTTATTCGAGTTTGGAATGTCAAGACAGGAGAGCTTTATCAAAAAATTGAAGGATGCACTGATCAAGCTTTTGGTATAGCGTGGTCTCCATCTGGAGAAACTATTGCTCTCGGACTGAGGGATGGCACAATTCAGTTATGGGATGTCAGTAGCTGGCAATTGCGCCAGACACTCAGGGGACACAGTGATAGAGTATGGGTGGTAGCCTGGTCTTTAGATGGTCATCTGATAGCTTCTGGATCAAAAGATAAAACTATACGGCTATGGAATGCAGCAACCGGAGAAGTAAACCAAGTGCTCGTGGGACATTCTGGCGGCATCTCTAGCTTGTCTTGGTCAACTGACGGAAAAAGACTGGCGTCCGCAGCTTATGACGATTCAGTTATCCGACTTTGGAACTGCGAGACAGGTCAGTTGACCAATTTATTAGAAGGGCACACCAAAGCTATTAGCTGTGTTGATTTTTCTTTTGATGGGCGTTTCCTTGCCTCAAAATCTGAAGATAATACGGTTCAACTATGGAGTTGTCAGAATTGGAAGAGGATAGCAATTTTAGATGAGCCAATGGACTCTATGATGTTCCGTAATTTGGCATTTCATCCTAGCCAGTCCATATTAGCAACAGTTAGCAGGAGAGATTATGCTATTAAAATTTGGTACTTGAATCCATATCTTCTGGAAACCCAGGTAAATACAGACAGTTTAGATACTATTTCGCTGGCTCCAGAAGCTGAGAAGGATACAATCTACTATACCAGTGCCAAGATTGTTTTGGTTGGTGAGAGTAACGTGGGGAAAACTTGCCTTGCTTTGCGTCTAGCTGGAGATCGCTATGAAGAGCAAGGAACAACTCATGGAATGCGGCTATGGACAATGTTACCTGAGCAACTAAGCCCTACGGCGGTTGCACCGGAAGGAGAAAAACGGGATGTAGTGTTATGGGATATGGGGGGGCAAGATGAGTATCGCCTAGTTCATCAACTGTTCCTTCATGATACAACTCTAGCTCTAGTTTTATTTGATCCAACTCGTGGTCGTTCTGCATTCGAGGAGGTAGAAGCTTGGAGTAAACGACTGGAAAAGCAATTACAAGGTCGAAAAGCGATCAAGTTATTGGTTGGGACGAAACTTGATGAAGATAGCTCTGTTATTGATCAACTAGGATTAAACAGATTAATTCAGGATTGTGGTTTTATAGGGTATTACCCTACTAGTGCTAAAAACAACAGAGGTATCACCGAGCTTCGCGTTGCTATATCTCGGTTTCTAGACTGGATTCAATTTCCTTGTACTATAATTTTTCTGGCGCGATCGACAATATTTACTCATCACTAGTTATCATGTTAGCGATTAGCGGATGGATGGGGACAGTCCGCTTATGGGAAGACAGAGCAGAATTCAAGTCAGTTGCTCAAGGGATTTGTGGACTTCGTAAGATTGAACGGCGTAGTGGTTTTGCTCATCTAGAGCTCTATTTTGATCAAGATACTCCTGATGATAAACGAAACCTCTTTATTGCATTTATCGAGAAACATTTACAAAAACAAGGGGTAGAAGTCTATGAACATGTAAAGATTACTTGTGTCTGTGGTTATCATTTTGCTGAACACAGTATTCGTAAGAGAGTCGTTGATGGATGGAGCGATATTGGCTGCCCTGAATGTGATCGACGGACAAAGATTAA
>JAAHGR010000595.1 GCA_010672425.1 Symploca sp. SIO2E6 | reverse complement strand
CGGTACTACCATTAGCCTCACTCGCTCTAACAATACCTATCCCTACCTCGGAAAAGAACACCAAACTCACCAATACAGTGAAACACTGATAAGCAAAGCTAGGAAGCGTATTCCACAATATCCATTGGTATTTGAGACGATGACTCATAATGCCCAGAGTTAAAGTGAATTTTTGAGGGAGTTATTCTACTTATCAGCAGTCTCCTGGCTTTTTACGCACCAGAGCAACTATACTAGCGATCGCGACTCGTGTATTTCCCAAAATTGATATCAAAAGCAATAATTTGCTGTTGGGTTACGCTTCTCCTCTGGAGACGCTACGCTAACGCTACTTGCGACACACCTAAAATGATGGAATAGATGTAGGTTGGGTCGAGGCAACGAGACCCAACACTGGAGCGGGTTGTGTTGGGTCACGAAGCAAGCTCTACCCAACCTACCATTTTAGCTGTGTCACGCCACTACTGCCGTGACACAGCTAATTTGTTGCTTTAGAAGGAGTGTGGGGAGTGTGGGAGGTGTGGGAGGTGTAGGGAGTGTGGGAAGATAGATTATTCCACCATTTTAAGTGTGTCACGGCACTACATTTTTAGGTGTGTCACGCTACTACACCCAACCTACGTTTGTTAACATGTTTTTTTGAGGTCAGTAATAGCAATTCCTACCTTACAGGCGCACACCTATTCCATTATCCAAATAATAGCCAAAAATCATCGAAATTGCAACCAATAAAATATTCTAAGGAAGAGAAGAAGCGATCGCTTGAATAAGTAATGAGTAATGAGTAATGAGTAATGAGTAATGAGTTAAGAGTAACGGGTCGCTTGATGCATAAGGCTTTCGTGTAATTTCGACTAGCGTTAAAGCCCTAATTATCTATTTTCAGTCCGTTTTAACGGACTTTAGCTATTAGCAAGGGGTTTAAACCCCTTGCGGGTTATCGAGAATGGTGCAAGGATTATGATTAACACTTTAGGGAGATAAATTCCCGACCCACTTCAACCATTGATATAAAGAAGTAACCAAGTTTAACTTATGCAATCTTGGTGCCTTAGATTTAGCAATAGCATCTACCGTGCGTAGAGCCACATATTGCAAACCAAGGAAGCTGTCAACTGCTGCATAGGGACCACCCAGGGTAATTATGCCAGAAGCATACATCCGACCCCGAGAACTACGCATTTCCACCAATTCAAAATCATTGCTAACACTCAGACGCCCTAAATCATTGAGGGGTAGATTGTAATGGGTTACCAGATCATCCAAAAGGGGACTAGCACTAACATCCGCCTCAAGACCGGTAGCATCAATGATAAAATCAGCTTCTAGACGTAATTGTCCTTTAAATTTTTTCTCCTGAATGTAAGTAACTAGCTTATTAGCTTCCCGCTCAACCCGTTCTACTTCGCCAAACTCAATATTATACCATCCTGAGCGAATTCCTTCATCAACAATACGTTTCCAATCCTGGCGATCGGCAGTAGTCGTGCCTCCCCAGTCAGCAAGTAAACGCTGTCTTTCTTGGCTATTAGCCTTTTCCATAATCTCCCGGAGTTCCCCTCCCCAACAGCCTTTAGGCCAATTAAAAGGTTGAAACTCGTAGTGGTTTTCTACCGATCGCTGGGCCTGACGAAATTTGTTACCCTCAGGTTTAAGCGATCGCATCAAATGCACTACCTGAATCTCTTGATTGCGTTTTCGTGCTTCATAAAGCCGCTGTAAAATCCGGGATGCGACAATACCCCGACCACGAATCAGGACGATACCACCATGCTCCTCCAAATATTCGTACACTGGATCATGGGGTTCATAAGCATTCACTACCGACTGAAAATCATGAGCTTTGAGCCGATAATCTTGCAAATCTGGGAGAAACCTAATCGCTGGATAGCCAGTGGCCAGCTGAAGATAACGAGCAATGACAAAACCATGTTTACGTTCTTGAGTTTGAGTAGCAGAATAAGCTACACAATATCGTCCATCAGCAGTTTTACGAATTGCCCGAACATTACCATAGCGAAATATCTGCTCCCAGCCAATACGCTTAGCTTCCCGGTCGATAGCATTAAATACATTACCAGAGCGAGGAGTATAAGTCTGAATAAAAGTTGGTTCAGCAAATACCTGCCACAGATACCTCAAAGATGCTGGGATACGTCCCCGCCAAAAATTATGCCATGCCTCTCTGAGGGCATAACTAGGCCAACCCCAAATATTATCAGGACAAGAATCGGAATTAGAACGCAGCCTTTCGTGAGGGGGAATCTGAGAACTCCGGCACAACTGCTGATAGCGTGCATAGGGTTGGGGAGCAATACCTAAAGCAGTTATCTGAGAACTTTTCACGCCGGAAATTCTCAGGACATCCGTCCAGACAAAACTGCCTAATCCTCCCCCAACAGCTAAATAGTCCACTTCCTCTACTTCCAAACCAGTGGCATAGACATCTTGCACCGCTACCTGTTCTTCCTCAAAGATCCGTGGAGGAAATGGCTGTTGATTAGCTTGATTGGCTCTAACGGTGGAAACTGATGACTGTGGTGATGGTTGGTTAGGATCTGGTAGCTGGGTTTGAGGACTAAAGAAAATCTGCGAACTTCTCGGGGGACGCAATTGGGTTCTGGCAACAAAGCTGACAGTAATGGCATAAGGACCAATTTGTATGGTATCACCATTAGCCAAAGTACTCCTGGGATTACGGATGCCGTTAACCAGAGTCCCATTGCGGCTATCTTGGTCTATTACCATCAACCCGCTGATGTCCTGAACAATTAGGGCATGGTAGCGAGATACTTCCAGGCTATTGAGAACAATTCGGGAAACAGGAGTTCCTTGCAACTGGGTTACCATCGAATTGAAATCCCTTCCCAAAGCAATAGGAACCTCCAGCAATGGTTCCCGCATATCTCCTGTCGCTGGTTCTTCCCAAGCCAGCTGAATTCGCATTGGCGCAGAATTCATAAAATTTAACCCTCACTGCTTTCGGGTGGAATTACAACACTTATGGCGGATGCTAGAGAAGTACCACACCACTGGCATCCCAAAGCGAGCCGATCATAAGAAGAATATCGACCGCAATTGGGACACTGTAAACCATAGGATACCTGTTTGGAAAGGTTCTGTTGTTCTGGCTCACCCAGATTAACCTCACTAACTCGGAGTTTGACTTCCCCTAAATAAATAGTACTCCCTTGGTGTAAAGTTGGTTCTTCATAAGTAATGGCTCGCCCATCCACCAAGGGAGGGTTACTGTCCCGGAGATTGCGGAGTACAAAAGCGTGCTTAGCAGCATCAAAAAAGATTTCAACGTGCAATCCAGATACAGTTAAGTCACTAAAAACCAGATCACATTGAGCTGGATCTCGACCAAGGCGCACGGTTCCTGGATGCTTACTATATTGTTGGTGAAAAATCTTCTGAGAGATATTCTGTTGTTTTTCTTGCCAATTTAAAGTTAGTTCAGGCATTTTCTCAACTACACTTGTCTACCGATACCTTAAATTTTCCCTCAACATACTTCACTAGCTGATAGCTCAATTCCTGACAAAAGTTGAAAATATCGCGTTTCCCATTTAAATGACGTACAAAGTCCTTGGTTTTTGGGAATTGGGAATTGGGAATTGGGAATTGGGAATTGGGAATTGGGAATTGGGAATTGGGAATTGGGAATTGGATGTACCTCACGGATGCGAGAACTGCTCGAACTGGGTAGATTAGGCAATATCGCTGTTAACTCATCCCTCGGAAGACAGCACGGGGGATTGCACCCTCCTTCGCCCCGCTACGCTAACGTGCCGCTGCGCTAACGTGTTAGCAAGTTGTTGGTTGTTAGTTGTTTGTCAAAAAACAAAAAACAAATAACAAACAACAAAGCGGCGGACGGCTATCCCTCCCATCCCTTAAGGAATGGGCTTCCCGCCGCTTTCGGTGAGCCGCTTGCCAGCTGATGCCAATTGATCTGCTAAGCGAGTTGTCTGAGGTAATCGATATTCGGGAGTACAACGCAGGACATAGTCAATAGCAGTAGGTAAGCTAATGAGATGACCAACAGAAACATAGATCGGCTTCACATTAGTACGCGATCGCACTACTGCTCCAATAACTTCCTCTTGATCCCGTAGGGGTTGCCAACTGCCCTTTTCTAAGGGTAACTCATTATGCTCACCAATAAACCAGGACTTAGCAACGCCAATACTGGGAACCTCGGTGAGCAATCCCAAATGGCAAGCCAAACCAAACCTGCGGGGATGGGCAATCCCCTGACCATCACATAAGATCAAATCTGGTGTTATCCTGAGTTTTTCCAAGGCTTCGAGTATAGCCGGTACTTCCCGAAAGGAGAGTAAACCGGGAGTATAAGGAAAAGTAGTAGAGCATAAAGCGATCGCTTGATCCTGTAGTTGTAACTCAGGAAAACTTAATACTACCGCCGCTGCCCTAGAAACAGCACCATCTTCGGAGAAGCCAACATCCACACCAGCAACATATTGTACTCTTCCCAATTGATCAGAGGTAATGACCTCTGATTGCAGTTGTTGCTGAATCGCGATCGCTTCTTCTACCGTAACAGACCATGGGTGACGTTGTTTGTCATTTGTCATTGGTCGTTTGTTGTTTGTCGTTTGTTGTTTGTTGTTTGTCGTTTGTTGTTTGTTGTTTGTTGTTTGTTGTTTGTCATTTGTTGTTTGTTGTTTGTCATTGGTCGTTTGTTGTTTGTTGTTTGTTGTTTGTTGTTTGTTGTTTGTTGTTTGTTGTTTGTCATTGGTCGTTTGTTGTTTGTTGTTTGTTGTTTGTTGTTTGTTGTTTGTCATTTGTTGTTTGTCATTTGTTGTTTGTCGTTTGTCGTTTGTTGTTTGTTGTTTGTTGTTTGTTGTTTGTTGTTTGTTGTTTGTTGTTTGTTGTTTGTTGTTTGTTGTTTGTTGTTTGTTGTTTGTTGTTTGTTGTTTGTTGTTTGTTGTTTGTTG
>JAAHGR010000594.1 GCA_010672425.1 Symploca sp. SIO2E6 | reverse complement strand
TTGGGTATTGGGAATTGGGAATTGGGTATTGGAAAGAGCCTACTTTCATCCCCTGGTGGTGAAATTTTTTTCATCGGGACTGCCTTGCAGCCTTGCTGCCTTGCTGCCTTGCTGCCTTGCTGCCTTCTTGTCCCTAGCAACTATTTTCCCTTTAGCTGCTGAGGGTTTAGCTTCTGGAAGGGCGTTGATCATCGGTACTGTGAAGTGAAACTGAGAGCCTTGGTCTTTACCTGCTGAATTTGCCCAAATTTCGCCCCCCCACCCCTTGACAATGAGGCGACAAATTGCTAAGCCCAGACCAGTGCCGCCAGTAGTGCGTCGCAGAGCACCTTCTTCCTGGTAGAAGCGCTCAAAGATATCATTGAGACGGTTGGGTTCAATGCCTCGACCAGTGTCTGAGACGATAACTTCTAATATGGAATCATCCCTACCTTGGGTCTCAATACTTACCTGTCCTTGAGGATTGGTAAATTTGCAGGCATTGTCTAGAAGCTTAGCTAGCGCTTCTACTAGCCACTCGCCATCTGCTTGCACTAGGGGAAGATTATCTGCTACTTTAGCCGTAATTTCTGGTCGTTCGTCCTCGGACCGATGAGCGCGGATATGACTCATGGCGAGGTAGATACATTCTTTGATCGATAGGGGTTCTAGGTTCCATTCCACACGACCACTTTCTAAACGGGAGAGAGTGAGGAAGTCTTGAACCAATTTGCGCATCCTCTCCGAATCAGCAAGAGCAGTATCAAGCATCACCTGACGCAAATCTGGAGACATGTCCGGTTCGGTGGCCATGCTTTCTAAGCAAACCTGAATGGTGGATAGGGGAGTGCGTAATTCGTGACCGGTGATTGCGACTAAATTGCTGCGAGTACGCTCAAGAGCTGCTAACTGTTGGTTGAGGTCTTCTAGGTTAGCATAGGCTTCCGCTTGAATCAAAGCAACACCGATTTGAGTAGCGATCGCTTTCACCATTGCCAGCTCATCTTCTTCCCAGTGATAAGGCTTTGAGCGGCAATGGTGCAAATCCAACATTCCCAATAACTGTTCCTGGTAAATTACTGGTACTTTCAGCCAGGAGCGAATTGATAATTTTTGCACCAAATTCTTTAAGGTTTCTGATGTTTCCTTGTCGTCTTCCTGAGAAACCCGGTTGCTACTATTGGCTAATTCCTTCGTCGGGTTGATGCGGGGGTCTTTGCGAGTATCCTCTACATAAATTGGTTCTAAGTGCTTTGCCACCTCTTGAAACAGACAATTATCTCGTAATGGCCAAACTTGTCCTCGGGTAGGAACCAGAGACTTTTCCCCTTTACCCCTCTTCCTGATAAACTCATGGCTGATGATCGCAGTGACATCTGTTGCTTTACAGCGGTAAATCACACATCGACAGGCTCCAAGAGATTGCCCTAACTCTTGCACAGCAATTTCGAGAATTTCCTCGGGGTCGAGCGATCGCCTGATAGCATCAGTAATCGAGTTGACTAGGCGCTCTTTCTGTTCCTGAGCAGAAAGGGAGCGATAGGCTTTGAGCAACTTGTACTGACCCGCCTGTAAGTAAGTCGCCAAACGCTGCACAAAGGCGTCGGAATTGGCAGAATTTTGCTTTAATCGGGTACTAACCGCTGATGAATTCCCTAAATACTGCACTTTTGCCTCAGCAATCTTGGCAGCTAACTCCGGTCGATAAACCTCAATGCGATCTAAGAGGAGTTCAGCAGCATAATTGCAGACATCCCGGTCAAAAGTCCAGATTCCTTCAAAGTGGCGGGAAGAGTCAATTTCCTGATTGACGAACTTGGGTACACCCATAGATTTTTCCCTGGAAACTAAGCAGTTAGCATAATTTTGTCCAATCACAACTAAATGCCATTCTTGGGTAAGAGCATCTGCCCTCTCAAATGCTACAGTTTCGTAATATTCAGAGCTATTCTTAAATTCTGCTTCCGGTGTTGCTAGTACATATACTTGAGATGTCCGTTCAGCAATGCGTCGATATCTGTTAGCCTCAGTGCGGTAGAAATGCTCTCTTTGGAAGCTCGCAATGACCAAAGGCTGCTCTGAACCTGCCAAAATCTGATCTTCCATAGCATGGGAGAGGGCAGTCAAAGAAGCCTTAAAATACACTTGTTGCCGCAGTTGGGGCATAGCTTGCAGCAAATCTGCCAGCACGGAAGTCGTGATGCTCATCAATAAGTTTTTTTAGCCTGAGCCAAACTTTATGGATTTTGCCGGACACCAGTTATGTGAGTGACCATGTTTTCCATAATGACAGACTGGCCTCACTTCAGTAGCATTGTGGCTAACCCGGATTTAGTATAGTACCAAATTCTCCTATTTTACCCCCTGATGGTTCAGCGATCGCTTCTAGTTCAGATAGTCGCCGCTGTCCTGGAATTAATTAGGGCTTGCTGCATAAGTCTGGAAGCTATGTCTTACAGGGCAAACAAGCATTGTTTTTCTCAATCCAACCATTAATTCCTTAATTGTCGTTGAATGCGATAACGGCAGGGCGGGTTTTGTACGAAAATTGTCGTTGAATGCGATAACGGTGACCCTAAACCCGCCCCTACGAATATACGGAATTTTATCCCCATTCCCTATTCAGTAAATTTTTATAAAAACAAAAAAAATTTGGCAAATTGACTCCTACAATAATTGGAGGTTATTAAGCCTGGTTACAAACCTTAATATTGATTTTGATACTTGTAGTTGATTAGAGGTATAATGATGGCCATTTCTTTAACTTCAACAGGATGGTTCTCAGAAGAAGAAGAGCTTCTTGGTACTTGGTCAAGTCAAGATGATATTGTTGATTTGAATGAAGATATTTTTGTAGATGAATTTACTATTGTTAACACTTTTGGAGGTAATGATAGTCTTATTGGCAATGTTATCTTTGGCATAGGGATTCATAACCAAGGTCTAATCAACACAGGGGATGGAAATGATACCGTTACTGGCATGAGTTATTTTGACTTTAGCTTGGAAAACTCAGGCACAATAGATACAGGTAATGGGAATGATGCAGTTACTGGTATTAGTGGTTATGCATCAAGCATATTAAACTCAGGTACAATAAACACAGGCAATGGTGATGATACTGTTACTGGCCGTGCTGAAATCGACATTGGAGTTGGCATAGGCATATTCAACTCAGGCACAATAGATACAGGTAACGGTCGTGATACTGTTACTGGTATTAGCTATGTAAACTTAGGTATTCATAACTCAGGCATAATAGATACGGGTAATGATAATGATACTGTTACTGGTAATTCTGGAGATACCGTAGGGATTGTAAACTCAGGCACAGTAGATACGGGTGAGGGTAATGATATTGTTACTGGTATTGCTCGTCATAATAGCGGAGGCATTTCAAACAGAGGCACAATAAACACAGGTAATGGGAATGATACTGTTACTGGTAGTGCTGGTAATGCAGTAGGAATTTACAACTTTTTGGCCACAATAGATACGGGTCATGGTGATGATAATGTTACTGGTATTGCTGGTTATAGCGTAGGCATATTCAACTCAGGCACAATAGATACAGGTAATGGTAATGATACTATTACTGGTATTGCTGGTTATGAGATAGGTATTGAAAACTCAGGCACAATAAATACAGGTGATGGTGATGATACTGTTGCTGGTAATACAGAAGGCAACGTAGGCATATTAAACTCAGGTATAATAAATACAGGTACTGGAAATGATACTGTTATTGGTAATGCAGAAGGCAACGAAGGCTTGTTAAACTCAGGCACAATCAATACAGGTGATGGTGATGATACTGTTGCTGGTAATACAGAAGGCAACGTAGGCATCTCAAACGGAGGCACAATAGATACAGGTAATGGGAATGATACTGTTACTGGTAGTAATGGCCTCTTAGGCATATCAAACGAAGCCATAATAGATACAGGTAATGGTCATGATACTGTTACTGGTAATGCTTTAGGCATGTTAGGCATTGGAAACATAGGCACAATAAACACAGGTAATGGGAATGATACTATTACTGGTAGTGCGATTGCTCAATTAGGCATTGAAAACTCAGGTACAATAGATACAGGTGATGGTCATGATATTATTACTGGTAGTGCCGAAGGTTTCATCGGCATATCAAACTCAGGCACAATCAATACAGGTGATGGTAATGACATTATTACTGGTTATGCCGGAGGTTTCACCAGCATTTTCAACTCAGGCACAATAGATACAGGTAGTGGTCATGATACTGTTGATGCTAGCGGCATTGGTGGTTTTGATGGTAATGGCAATGGAAGAATCCTTCTTGGAGATGGCAATGACGTCATCAAAGGTTTTGGTGGATACTTTGTAAATTCTGGACAATTTGTAGATGGTGGAGCAGGTTTTGATACTGCTTTTGTGGGGATTGGGTTTAATGTATCTCTACTGTCCCTCGGTGCTTCGAGTGAAGATATCAATATTGGAAGTATGAGTTTCACTGATGTGGAAGTATTCAACTTCAATAATCAAAGTTTCACACTTGAACAACTACAAGCTGAAGTTATTGCTTAAGTTAACGGTAGGGCAGGTTTTGTACAAACATTAATTGCAACCAGGGTCGCCCGAAAAACCTAACACCTAATTTGGGAACCGCAAGGTTATCGACAGGGCGGGTTTTGTTCAAAAATTGTCGTCAAAGGTTATCGACAGGGCGGGTTTTGTGCGAAAATTGTCGTCAAAGGTTATCGACAGGGCGGGTTTTGTTCAAAAATTGTCGTCGAATGGGATAAGGGTGACCCTAAACCCGCCCCTACGAATACGGAATTTTATGCCAATTCCCAAATAAATCAATTATCAATTTTAACCATTGTAGGGGCGGGTAAGCGTGATAACTTACCCCATTTTACCCAAATATTGCGTACAAAACCCGCCCTGCCACAACCTATCGGTTAACATAACCTATCCCCGGATTACCAGCAAGTGCTCGCATTC
>JAAHGR010000593.1 GCA_010672425.1 Symploca sp. SIO2E6 | reverse complement strand
GTTAAGTTGATTCGGGTGTGGATTAAAGCGCGTTGAAATTCCGCCAGGGAAGTTTCAAAAATGTTGAACTAGAATTTTTCTTCCCCTTGTGGGGAAATGAGTAATGAGTAATGGGTAATGGGTTGGGAGGCTCGTTGAGAGTAGTTTTTTAAAGATTCTGTAAAGATAGTTATTTGCCAGGGCTTTACTTTTAGCATTAATTGTATGAACTAATAACTGTTGTTCCAGTAGATCAAGTCCTTGACTATTCTCGTAGCGCCACAGGTCGCCAAGTTGGTGAATCTACTATTTGAGGTAAAATGTATGATTACTTGTCCCATAAAAACAGAATTATTGATAGCTGCTGGTAGCGCTGCTTTGGCAACTGTATTATCTCCAACTGTTGCCAGAGCTGAAGTGACTCCTATTGCCCCCCTTGACAGCGATTTACTAGCAGAGTTTAACTCTATAGTAATAGAACAAATAGAAATGGCTCCTCTTACTGACCAGCAACTCAATATGTTGGCGTTAGACCCCTCTGCCTTGACCCTATCACAAGATATCGATGACGTTCAGGTTTACTTTATTAATGAAAGTGCAGATTTTCAGAATCAACTTTTATTCTCAACTGACAATGGAAACACACTAACATCCATTTTCGATAGTGTTTCTTCTCCCAATAGTATTCGTCCTAATTCAGATGGTCCCTTGGAATTGGGACAAGGTGTAAGTTTAGGCAGCTTTAGTAGCTCTACCGTCCTCGATTTCTTTTTGAAATCTACCGACTTCGTGGGTACAACTTTCACTTTTGGTCTAGATAGTACTCAGAATCCAGATGGATTACAACATATTGTTGCTTACGAAACTCAAGACTTTTTGCTGCTTGGTTTTGAAGACATATTCGGTGGTGGTGACAGGGACTATACAGATGCGGTTATTGCAGTTAAATTGGTTCAAGATGTTCCAGAACCGGCTTCTCTACTTGGTCTACTATCAGTGGGTATTGTAGGTGCTGGTTCAGTAGTTGGTAGGTTGGGTAGAACTAGGGAATAAGTAATAAGTAATGCGATCGCCTCCAAAAACTCAATATTGACCTAAGTCCCATAAGGGTTTCAGGTTCTTTTCTGGAGATGTCTAAAGTTTTACCCCGATTTATGGCAAATATTGATATTTATTGCCAGTCGAATTAGGATAGAACTATATTTTTTGATGAGCGTTCCATGAGTAGTAGTCTGAACGTCCAGCTGACGAGCGAACTGCGCCGCTATGTCGATATGCGGGCAAGTGATAATGACGTGTACGCCACACCCAGTGAGTATATTCGTGACCTTATCCGGCGTGATATGGAGGACTGGAAAATCGTTTCTGGGATTATGCAGGGACTAGAGGAGGTCAAAAATGGGGAGTTTGTACCCGAATCTATCCTTGATATCCTGTACGAGGATTAACCTGTCCTATGGCTGCGAAATATGTCCTGACACCAACAGCACGTAGACATCTACGCGAGGCAAAAGTATGGTCACGCGCCCGATGGGGGGATGAACTTACAAAGCAATATTTCCATGATTTGGAAAGTGCGGCACAGTACCTCGCTGAAAATTACCAACGCTTTGCCAAGCGGCAGGAGCTAACGGGTGATAGCGGACTGGGAATGTATCCAGCTCGTGAGCATTACATCATCTATGAACCTATAGAAAAACAGACGATTGCGATCGTTGCTTTTATCCGCCAGGGTCGCGATATTCCTGCTCTGCTCAGTAAAAACGCCTATCGAATCAAACGGGAACTGGCAGAGATTAGAAAAGGACGCAGCGATGACCTATTTTAAGTAGGGAACAGGGAACAGAGTAAGATTCCACCTCGAAAAAGAAGATAAGTAGTCAACTTCCCTTCCAGAGGAGTCTTATAATACTCAAATACAGTTAGTTATTATCGTATTTGGGAAAAAAGTGGATTTTGACGCCTGGAACGAAGCGATCGCAACTCGACTAGCTCCAATCAGAGACGGATTGAACAATATTCCGGTTGCCGCTCTCCCCAACGAGGCGGGGAAATTTGGGAATGACCAGTTCGAGAGTATTGATTGGCTATTCCCTGAGTACAGTGCCTCCCCCAGTGACACCGGCGATACAGTACAAGAGATTACGGTTACTCTGGTAGTACGCCTGTATTTCCAAAGGCGTCGTACAGATAACCCCGATATATTTAAAGCTGCCTTAGAATGGGCAGAGCAACAAATCTTAATAATTTTGCCTGGATTCCGCCTACCTGATACCTTCTCTCCCCTTAGATTGGTATCGGGTAGGCTTTTTGCTCCCAGTAAAGGGCAATGGTACAAGGAGATAAACTTCAGTTTCACCACCCAGCTTGTACCCAGTGATGAAATTAAACCGATGCCTTTGGTGACAGCGGTTGAGGTGGATGACAAATTTGGTGATTTGGTGGAGGTGAGTTGATGAGAATCCGCTGGTTAGCAGATGTGGTGGTTCGCATTCCATTTGAAGATGAGACAATTGTCCTGGGTAAAGGGATAGAGGCGGTAGTGCCAGAAACAGAGTATTTCCAAAATGCGATTGCCAGCGGTTACGCCGAAGAAATTCTCACTGTCGCTAAAGACAGTGAGCTAGTTGTAATTGAGGAGGTGGTAAATGCCGACTAATACAGGGGTAATCGTCAAACAGACGAGCGCTGAAGCAATTCCTTTGAAGGCGCAGTTGGAAATTGCTGTAGTGGGAACCTGTACTACGGGGACTCTGGCTGCGAGTACTCCTACTCGGATTAGAACTAAGGAGGATGCCACAACTATATTAGGAGCAGGGGGAGCTACTGACACGTTACCCAAAGCTGTAGCGCTATTGCAGCGTTATGGTTGTGGTAACCTGATTGTCATTAAAGGGGCAACAGCAGATGACGCGGGGACATTGGCGGCTATTCCCTTACTTGCCAACTCCATCACCCAGCTGGGGATAACTCCTCAAGTGGTGCTATGCCCATCATTCAACAGTACTGCTATCGTTGCTGCATTGAATACCATTGTAGATAATATTCGTGCGATCGCATTAATTGACATCACTGCTGCTACTTCTGTTAATGATGCCCTCACTGCTAGAGATGCTGATGATGGGGTGGGAATCAAGGATAATCGCATCGTCGTGTGTTTCCCCCATATGAAAAATACCGATGATCCGACTAAATTAGAGGAACTCAGTGTACACCTTGCAGGGATATTGGCTAACCTTGCTAACTATGGACAATCTCCCCTTAACCAGCCATTAAAAGGGGTAAATGGGACGGATGTAACAATGTCCCTCAGCTATTCTTCCGCAACATCTGATAATGAGAAACTCAACGATAAAGGGATACTAACAGTTAACCGTAATCCCGATGGGAAATATGTCATTTGGGGAGGCAGGAACAGTAGCTACTCGGAAGGTTCAACAGATGTTTTAACCTTTATCAATGCTATTAGAGCCAGAGATGAAATTACCCGACTGGTTGAGGCGCGTTCAATTAAGTTTCTATCCCAAGAAAGCAATTTTGCCACAGCTAGCTTACTGAGGGAATCCTTTATTGATTGCTTATCAGAGGAGGCAGCAAAAAGGGCAATCAAGCAGGGATATAAGGCTACTTTTAATGAATCCCAGAGTGATTACAATGCAGGGAAATTGGACTACACTATTGAGTTTGCACCTTGGTTGCCAATTGAGTTGATTACGGCGTCTGTTTCGATTTCGGTTTCAGTAGGAAGGTGAGAGGGAGTAATGAGTAATGAGTAATGGGTAATGAGTAATGAGTAATGGGTAATGAGTAATGAGTTTTTAGCTGAATGCTGAATGCTGATAGCTGATAGCTAAGAACTGAATGTAGTTTTAAAGGTTAGGTTAAAAGATGGCAGTTTATGAATATGTCCCTGGTGAGGACACGGAATTTAAAATCATGGACTATGTAGGTAACCCAGCTGATGCCAAGGGGATGGTAAAAGAGATTACCTTGCCAGAAATAATGCGAACAGTAGATACTGATTCCAGGATTGGTGAGGCGGGGGAGCAGCAGCGGTTGCTGGGATTTGAGGCAATGGAAGCTGCAATGACTCTTGGGGGAATCAGCGAGGAATTAGATTTATTAATTAAGCAAACAATGGCTCCTGGTGGGGGAAGTAACAGTATAACAGTACAGGTGACCGGGAAAGCCCGTGACCGGTATTCCAATACTACAGCAACTATCAAATATACTCTCAAAGGTGAGGTGAAAAAATATGCTTTCCACAGTTCCTTGACTCCCAATGAGAAAGCTGAAATGGAACTCCAGATGACTGTTTGGGGCTTTGGGCATGAGTTGGGGGCTAACAGTTTCTATTTTGAACCTCAGGCGAGGAAATGGGAAATAAATGGGGTTAATGTTTGGGGGACTTAATAAGTAATAAGTAATAAGTAATAAGTAATAAGTTATGAGTAAGAAAGTCAATGGCAGAAACACTGCTATAGAAATCCAGGATAAGCCAGTAGGGGCGAATGGCAATTCGCCCGTACAGAGGGAGCAAACTGTCGTTCAGATAGGTGGCAAGGTTTTTGTCCAGAAGCCGTTAGCTGCTAATGTCTACTTTGAGTATCAGAGAAGGATTACTGCTCAGAGTCCTTCCATTGCTATTGAGTGGTTGATGTATGAAGCCTATGGACTAAGTGATGAACAGTTTGGTGAGTTGAAGTTTAGGGAGAGGGGGAGGTTGCAATCTGCGATTGCAAGTTTTGATGCTGAAGTCACTTGCCACGATGATTTACCTTTTTCGGAGACTTCTGACTTTTCTGTAATGGGGCACAGATATACAGAAAAACCCAATTCTGGGGATTATTATACCAAGTTTGTGCAGCAGGCTGGACAAGGAGCGATCGCCTACAAGGAAGCTATACAGAATCTGTTTTTAATTGATGGCAAGGCTATAGAGGAGAAGGATTTACTGAACCAGAAGGGATAGGCTATGGGGGAGCAGTGGCGCTAACGA
>JAAHGR010000592.1 GCA_010672425.1 Symploca sp. SIO2E6 | reverse complement strand
TACTTAAGCTTGGTCTTGGCATCTTAAATCCTCCGATTTGTGGGTAAATATTCCATGTTTCACCTGTAAAGTTTGCTGGTAGTTATCTATTTGTTCCAACAAATCCAACAGATAATCATCAAAGTCAAATTGCTCAAATGTTTCCTCTACTTGGTCAAGGTCTACTTGTCTTGTGGCTTCTTCTTCCATAGCAATAAGCCGGGAATCACACCCGGCTACTGGCTTAACTTCGCAAGAGTGATGATTTGTGAGCGCTGAGTGGTAGTCCCGTCAGGGTCAGTGCGAGTGGTGGTTACGTTGACCCACGTCTGGTTACTCGTTTTGCTTTGCCTGTACTGGGGTAGTGGTGGAAAATCTTGCTCTGTGTTGGGTTGTGCCATAATTGATGAGTTCCTCTGATTATTTCGGGGGAATATGCTTGAAGTGGAGACAGCGAGTAAACTTTGGACGGTTAGTTCGCTGTCTCTGCCAAGTGATAAAGTAATTTATTGTCCATGATTAACATCAGCGATTTCCTCCTAATTTCTCACTTCTTTCTTGATGGGAAATAGGCTTAGCATGAATGCACATCCCGTCAGCTTCATAAGCTTCTCTTTCCGGATTGAATCGGGAAGAATGTTCGACAAATAAAACCTCGAAATATTTAGTTACATCTGAGACTATACAGGCAACTAAATCGCCGGGACGGGGTACAGCTCTGAAGGCTACGCGCTCCTGGCTATATAAATCGTCTTCAGGATAAGCAAGTATCGTCACAAAACTTGAGTAATTGGCATCGAATATCATTTGATTTCTCCTAACGCTTGATGGATGGTCGCGTACTCAGAACGGGAAATAATGAATCCCGGTCGTAGGTTTACGATGATTTTTGCTGCTTGTTGAGCAGTCCCTAAATCAACTCCAGCAATGAATAAAGCCATCTGGAGACTGGTTAGATTACGCTCTAGGAATACTTCACTTGGTTGATACAGGTAGCACTGGGGATAGTGAGGTTCTATCTCGACTTCTGGTTTTGTTAGTACAGCCTGACTCATGACTTTTTTTCCTCAACATCACCATTGAAGTTCGCAGACTGTAAACCGTTGAGCATTTTCCCAATCTCTTCAGGAGATACACCCTTACGGTAGAGAGCATCAACCTCACTCGCTAACTGTTCACCCTTGAGAATTTTTGCTAACTGGATATGGGCTTGCTGCAAAGCATAACTATCGATATCCGCTGTAATCTCCTGCTGTCGAGCTACTTCTTGTTGCTGTTTGTCTTGAGTCAACAGGGACAACTGGGTTAGTAGACGATTGCTTAAATCAAAAGATTGAGTACGAGTCTTGGCTAATTTACTTTGACTGTCTTCTAAACTTTGCTGACCAATTGTTAAGTAATTAGTCTCCTGATAGTTGTAGGTTGCTAGAGCAGTAGTATTTTCTTGAGACTGATTGTAAGTTGCTAAAGCGCTCTCATTAAGCCATCCATCAACACCAGAAGTTTCCTCAATAACCTCAACCTCGTAAACTTGTAGTTTATCCGCATTCTCATCGTGAATGTGCTCAACCCATTGGCTGGCACTCATTCCAGATGTTTTGAACTCATCTATTAGCTGAACCATTAATTGGGAGTACTTGTTGCCAACTTTTAGCTCAGACTCAAGCCAAGGGTAAGCATCCTTGACGGTAGAGGCATAATTCCTGGCTTGTTTGTTGCTGACCTTGTACCGTTGCTGTAGGTCTTTGGTGGTGAAAGTTTGAGGCACTGCCTCTTGTGCCGGGGTAGTGGCGGTAGGGAGCGGTAGTACATTGCTGTGCCGCGCTTCTGTTACTTGCTGTGCTTGAGTTTCAGCCATTTCTTATCTCCTTAAGGTTGTGCCGTTTTGTTGTACCGGCAATAGTGCCGGGGCATTGACGCGGTAGTGACGCGGTAGTGCCGTTTTGATTTGGCGGCATTGCCGTTTGCTTGCTCAATGCTATAGTAACTAATATGCAGCTAATTAGCAACAGTAAGCACAAGAAAAGCAGCTCTCAGTAAAAAATAGCTGGTTATGTGAAGCGAAAATGTAACATAGAGGAGATAATCAAGAGTGTCAACAATTGTGAGTAAACGGGTTTACGTTACTTTGCCAGACTCAATTTTTGAGGATTTGGAATGGTGGGCAGAATCGGAGGGTAGACCGACTGCTAATCTTGCAGCTTTCTTAATTGAAGTTGCAATTAGACAAGCTAAGGAAGAGGGTAAGTTCCATAAACAAAAACCTCAGAATCAACAAACAAAGTAACAGTGCAACCCCGGTAAGCCATGAGCAACTGTTCAACCGCTGGCTCTCATGGATGAAGGCTCACCCAGACTGGGCTAAAGAATTGTTTTTTGAATCCACTTGCCAAGGAGAAAGTAAATGACCTACGCACCCGTAAAACTGACCTTTGAGCAATATCTCGAATATGACGATCGCACTGACAACCGCTATGAACTATGCGATGGGGAACTAATACCAGTGCCACCGGAATCACAAGAGACTTATGGAATCGCTCGTTTTCTCTTTGTCCAACTCCTAAGCTTGGCAGAACTCGAACGGATTTTTACCCACTCACTCGAATTGCAGGTTCAAGGTAATCCACAAAACCGCTTCCCTGACTTGGTTGTAGTCAATGAGGTACACCTTGAGCTAATGGACAAACGAATAACTATAACCCTCAATATGCCGCCTCCACCATTTGTTGTTGAGGTAGTTAGCCCCTACAGAAACCAAAACGATGATAACTACCGACGTGATTACATTGAGAAGCGGCAACAGTATGAGAGAAGGGGTATTCCTGAATACTGGATTGTTGACCCTATTGCACAGTTAGTAACTGTACTGGTGTTGGTCAATGGTAAGTATCAGGCAACTGAGTTCTCTGGTGGTCAACGGATTGTCTCTCGGACTTTTCCTGAATTGGGGCTGACCGCTGCTCAGGTTTTGGAGGCGAGGTGATTAGTGTGGAATAATTTGGAACATACGATGTGGGAAAACCAGATGGAGGCGAGGTTCTGGGGTTTGAGAAGCACACAGTTTACCGACCGCTCTTATTATTATCAGTGGCTCAAGGCAAGAGGTTGATATTGTTCTTAATGCTTTGGACACGCTGGTTTTTCTTTCAAGTGCAATGGGAAGCTCTATCCTTGTCGAGACAATCCCAGAAGGTTCAATCTCTATCTGAATTTCCTGAAATGCCCAACGCTATTCTGCCGTGGTGGGGCATGAGAGCTAAGTTTTCACAAATTTGGGAAAAGCGAAAAAGTTGGAAAACTTTCACTTTAATTATGAAGATTGACGAAAAAGCTTCCCAAAACTTGTAATCGACTATCCGTAAGCCTGACAATGCTTACAAGTAATAGGTCAGTTGTCTAGTTTGTTCTAGTACCACTTCTCAGATGACTGATAGGCGAACGTTGACAAGTACCACCTTGTCATTTAAACGAGCTAGACAAACTAACCAAGCTCAAAAATAAACAACTTAAGCCTATCATCGCGAACCAAGATAAGTCACCACTCATTACCGGTCACAACTGTAATTAGGAAGTGCTAGACAAAAAGATAGCTGACCTCCCATAACCACATAAGGAGGACAGTTACCTATGAATCGTAGCAAGGGGGTGAAGTCATGAGCAGTTTTACCCCAACCTCAAAGCGTCTGGCTTGTGATATTTGTGGTGATACATCTGGTAAATGCCGGGTACATAAGGGTGGTGAAATTTTACTCTGTATGCCCTTCTCTAATGCCAGGTTCGGAGAAATCCAAAACGGCTATAAGTGCATCAAGGAGGACAAAGGTAAGGGCTGGTCAACCTGGAAAATCGATAATACCCAAGAGTGGACACAGCAGCAACGCCAGGAATGGAAGCAGCGCCTTGAGGCTAGGAGAAGGCAGCAAGCCTCCGAGGATGAGGCTAGGGCTTCTAGGGCGCTCTCGGAGCAGCAGCGGCATGAGCAGTATTCAGCGCTGCTTTCTGAACTGCCGAGTGAGCTTCACCCAGATGATAGGGCTGATTTAGTTCGGAGAGGCTTTACAGATGAACTGATTGAATTAGCCGGATTTAAGTCTGTTAATAACTGGCAGCGATTACGGAGGAAGTATGGCAATCTACTCCCAAAATACAGCAAACTGCTCCCAGGAGTTTCCCAGGATAGTAGCTTCCTCCTGACTAGAGCTGGCTATCTTTGCCCAGTCAGAAATGCCGATGGACTCATTGTCGCACTTCAGCTCAGATTAAGACAGGTTGACTCTGATTGGCAAAGTCGCTATCTCTGGCTTAGCTCTCGCACTAAGAAAAATCCCGCTGGGCAATCACCTCACATTCATCGCCAAGGGTTCTCTGAACTCCCTCTAGCTGTCCACAAGCCAAAGGGTAAGCCACAAGGAATTGCCCTGGCTGAAGGCGTAGGAGTCAAGCCGTTCCTGGTAAGCCAACGACTTAACCTATTCACGATTGGAGCCGCTGGAGGGCAGTGGGCTAGCAGTCCCAATCTACTTAAGGAATGGCTTGAAAAAGCATTCGGAGAAACTGGGGTGCGAGAGGTAAGGATTTTCCCAGATGGTGGGGATATCCTCAATAAGTCGGTGATGAACCGATGGGAACGAGTTATTTCTTTGTTAGAGGAGTGGGGCTGGTCGCTTCAAGTTGGTTGGTGGAACCAGCGCAATAAATCAGACCCAGATATTGATGAGCTGACTGACTACACAAAAGTAGAGTATATCAGCCCAAGAGAATTTCTCGCTCTTACATCACCAAAGGCAAAGCCAGATAAGAAAAGCACCGCCGCATGGAGGAATTGGATAGCATCTCGCCAGTTCACCCCGACTCACAGCATCAATCAGCGATTTTTTGACTTCCCAGTAAACATTCCTACCAGTAACGCCATTATTGCCGGGAAAGATGGGCTAGGTGGCGGCAAGACATCAGCGCTTATTCGCTTCCTTGCAAGGTTGGGCTTGGGTAGCAGGCTAATAGGCTAC
>JAAHGR010000591.1 GCA_010672425.1 Symploca sp. SIO2E6 | reverse complement strand
TCCACAGAAGCGCAGAACCATCCAAAAGCGGGACTTCGGGGCCATTGATTTCAATTCGAGCATCATCAACACCACTACATGCTAGTGCTGCTAACAGATGTTCTACTGTCCGCACCACTATCTCTCCTGTACTGGGGTCACCCTTGGTCAGTGTCCGGAGTTCTGTGGAAAGTGTTGTCTGGTGTACAGCATCAACTTGTGCTCTGATGATTGGTGTTTCGGGTAGATCAACTCGCACAAAATAGCGTCCTTCTCCCGGAAGTGCTGGTAGCACCCTCACTGTTGTAGAGATACCGCTGTGTAGTCCAATACCTGAACGTTCAAATATACCACCCACAGTATAGTGATTTTTGTCATTTGTCATTTGTCATTTGTCATTTGTGGTTTGTGGTTTGTGGTTTGTCATTTGTGGTTTGTCATTTGTGGTTTGTGGTTTGTGGTTTGTGGTTTGTTGTTTGTGGTTTGTGGTTTGTGGTTTGTGGTTTGTTGTTTGTTGTTTGTGGTTTGTCGTTTGTACCAATGATTAATGCTCAACAACCAATAACCAACAACAAACAACCAATAACCAATAACCAACAACAAACAACCAATAACCAATAACCAACAACAAACAACAAACAACCAATTCTAAAATCGCTCTCCAATACCAAAGTGGAATTGGTTATCACCCTCGTCATTCCAACCAAAGTCTATGCGAATTGGACCAAGGGGTGACTGAATACGAGCACCGACACCGTAACCAATACCTTCACCGGGCAAACCTCTGACTACGCTGGGGTCACCTGGTACATCATCATCTGTACCCAAAGTAGTTCCCGCATCAACAAACAGAACTGCTCCCAGAAAATTGAAAATTGGGAAGCGATATTCAACAGTTCCCTGGATATAAGTGCGTCCTGAACCTACTTCTCCTGACTCATAACCTCTGATGGATTCACTACCACCGAGAGAAAAAGCTTCATAGGGAGGTAAGTCTCCTAAGACGGTTCCTCCCTGAATGTTCAAGGCAATAGTTTGACTTTTATTATCTTCCTCTTCTTGAACAAAATTGGTTAATTGAACGGGGATGTAGTAGTTGTAGTTAGCCCTAATACGATTCATGAGGATGCTACCACCTCCTATAGGCACAGATTGCTCTGTACTTATTCGCAGTAGGGAACCTTGAGTCGGTCGCAGGAGGTTATTGCGGCGGTCTCTGACTGCACCTAACTGGAGGGTGAAGAGGTCGTCTGTGCCATCATCACTAAAGCTCAACAGTTCCCCAGTAGTTGATCTCGGGGTGACGTCACCATCACCATTTTTGATGGCAATGGTTTGGAACTGAGTTCCTAGAGATAAGCGCCAGTCTGGTCGAACATAAGGATTGTCACCTATGGGACGGCTAAATCGAATACCACCGCCGGTACGAACAATGCGGGGACGATCCGTATTTACATTGTCATCTTCCAAGACTCTGATATCATTATCATCGTTAACACCATAAACTAGTGAGATCGACCTGCGTCGGAAGATGTTAGTGGTATAAGAGGTGCGGTAAGGATCTCCAGCAATCCAGGGGTCGGTAAAGCTCAAATCAAAGAGGAGGGCCCGGGTTCCTAGTTGAAACTCTGCCCCTAGAATGTGATTATTACCTCCCAGGTTTTGTTGTTGATAGCTAGCGGAACCAAAAAATCCATTAGCAGAACTAAAACCTCCCCCAGCGGCAAAGGAACCACTCTTTTTCTCGATCACGTCTACCACCATCAGCACTTTGCTGGGGTCATCACCAGGAGCAAAAGAAAGGCGCACATCATCAAAAATTCCTAGACCAAAGACTCTCTGCAAATCTCTTTGCACCGTAGACCGATTAAAGACATCCCCTGGCTTTAACTGGATCTCCCGTGTAATGATAAAGGGACGAGTACGTCCTCCAATCGGTTCTTCTTTATCACTCTGGGGTGGCAGTTCGTTGCCTTGTTCATCAACTACCGGCTCTCCCTCTTCGTCCAGATAACGCACTAAAATATCTTGAATGACCCCTTCTGCCACAATCAGTTTTACTGTGCCATCGTCGTTAATTTCTACTTGCTCCGCATTAACTACTTGGGCTAGGTCATAACCTTGCTCTTGATACCACTCGTTTAATTCGGTGATTCCTTGTTGCAGGTCTTGAAGATTGATGATCTGGCCATATTGTTCGCCAAAGATCTCATCTACCACTTCCTGAGGCAAGATACGTTCACCATCCGTTGGCAAAGTATCAACCGCCACCTCCCGCAATACTGGGTTAGGAGTAACCAGAAAAGTGATACGGACACCCAAAGGAGTATCAATGGGATCGACATCAACATTAGAAAAGAAGCCTGTTCCAAAGACGGCATTCACATCTTCTTGTAATTGAGAGCGGGTTGTTGGACGCCCAGGTTGGGTTTTAATCACCCTGTAGATTTCATTTTCTAGTTCCGGCGGTGCTCCATTAACTAAGACTTCCGCTACTAGCACTCGTGGTTCTGGTGCTTCAGGAATGGTCTGGGTTGGGGTAATTGGCGGCGGTTCCGGTGTAGTTGGTATCGAAGGCTCAGAGGGTGGGTTTTCCTCGTTTGAGGGACTTTCCTCATCCTCAAGTTCACTTTCCGAATCATCCGGCGTCTCTTGCGCCAATACCGGACTTTCACCCGGTTGGATAAGGATCGGCTCTGGTATCAAGTCAGACTCCCACGAACTTTCGTTCACAACGTAGGATGAAAACTCTGGTGTCTCCGCGTCCCCACCTCCCCGCGTCCCCGCGTCTATTTTCAGATTAGATTCTGGAGTCTCTGGAACTTGGACTGAGAATTGGGGACTAGGAGTAGCAGTAGGAACACCTGTCGGGGATGGGAGACTGGGGAAGATTTTTTCCCATCCAGGCTCATCCATCGATAATTTCCCATTCGCCTCCGGGGTATCAGTAGTAAACTCGGTAGTCTGTCCACTGCTGGGTTTAGCTAGACTAACACTAGCTACAGCGGCAATTGTAGCCGCTAACAAAGGAGATAAGCGCATTGTTTTGAGCTCTGTTGAAACTTCCACACACCGTAAATTGATTGCCACAAGAACAATCAGCTTTTTGTCTCGTTGTCTATTGTATGTTAATGGTTTTAGCAGTTTTTCGTTTTAAGTAGGGAATGGGGAATTGGGAATTGGGAATTGGGAATTGGGAATGGAGAATGTCGAGAAGTTTTCTGCCTTTGCCTCCTGCCTCCTGCCTTATGCCTCCGGTTCCCCTCCAAGGAGGGGTTAGGGGTGGGTTCTGCCACCTGCCACCTGCCTCCTAACACCTAACACCTAACACCTAACACCTAATTGACATTATCCGCTCTAGAACCTGCTGATAGGCAGCTTCGACATTTCCTAAATCATGACGAAATCGGTCTTTATCCATGACCCGTTGGTCTGGGTCTGTTTCGCTTTGGTTCCAAAGACGACAGCTATCAGGACTGATTTCATCTGCTAAGAGTAACTCTTGGTTGGAACTTACACCAAACTCTAGCTTAAAGTCCACCAGAGTAATACGGCATTGGTTAAAAGTCGCGGTGAGGATCTGGTTAATGTTTAAGGCTTGCTCCTTTAATTGGTTGAGTTGCTCTGGGGTTGCTAGTTCTAGAAGTAATAAGCGATCGCGTGTTAGCAAAGGATCTCCTAACTCATCGTTCTTGAAGTAAAACTCCACTAATGGTGTCGGCAGGATCTTGCCTACCGGTAATCCAGTTTGTTGACAGAGGCTACCGGCAGCAATGTTCCTGACTACCACCTCTACTGGCAAAATTTTTACTTTCTTGACCAGCATTTGATTGGAAGCCGGTCTCTCCAGGAAATGGGTGGGAATACCTTGAGCCTCTAGCAACTGGAATAATTGGGTCGCGATCGCACAGTTAATTTCCCCTTTACCAGTAATCTGACCTCGCTTTTGAGCGTTGAAGGCAGTAGCATCATCTTTGAAGTGGGTCAGGAGAATCTCCGGATCATCCGTGGTGTAAAGAATCTTGGCTTTTCCTTCGTAAAGTTTTTGCTGAACAGACATAAAAGTTTTTCTAGGGAATAGGGAACAGGGGACAGGGAACAGGGGACAGGGAACAGGGGACAGGGAGTAGGTGATTCATGTTTACCAGATAATATTCACAAACCCACATTTTATGCTATTATTTATTTATAATAGGAAAATTGTACGCTCATATATAAAAAGTTTTTAACCTCCGCAGGGAATAATATGTGAAGATAGATTATATATCCTAGAAGGTGCTTACACAACCTGCTTACAGAAAATATCCCAATGGAAACCCATGTAAACAGAAGCTTTGGGGTTGAGGGGCAGAGATGTCTGGTATCAATCAAGTGCAGCTGAGAGAGAGTATTTTTGCCAAAGTGAAATGTTTCCCAAACAACAAATAACAAACAACAAACAACAAACAACAAATAACAAATGCAACAACTAATTCAACAACCATACTACTCTCCAGAGGAATATTTAGCACTGGAAGAGAAAGCTGATTGCAAAAGCGAATACATTGACGGTGAAATATTTATTATGGCAGGTGGCTCTACTAATCACAATCAAATAGCACTCAACTTTAGTACAGAACTGAATTTTGCCTTCAAAAAACTCGATTATCGAGTATTTATGAGTGATGTGCGTTTGTGGATACCCCAAAGGCGTATCTATACTTATCCCGATGTTATGGTAGTGGTTGGAGAACCGGAATATCATGATAACCGCACGGATACGATTACCAATCCTAGAGTAATTATCGAAGTGTTGTCACCATCAACTAAAGGATATGACCGCAACAAAAAGTTTGAGATATACCGCACGATTCCCACCTTTGAAGAATACTTACTAATCGGCGAAAACCTAGGGTTCGTGTCACCAGACGCAACCTGCCCTTGAAACCCTTGTGGTGTATAGGTTTGGCTCTATGACTTTTCGGAACCAATTACACCCTTGTGACCCCTTGATTGATAATTTTTCT
>JAAHGR010000590.1 GCA_010672425.1 Symploca sp. SIO2E6 | reverse complement strand
TAGAACCGAACAATAATTTATACGGTTTTCCTCATGAGTCTTCTTGTCCACCTTGTCCACCTTGTCTTATCCCCACCCGAAAGTAAAAAACTTTCCCCCTTGTCAGGGGAGCTGGGGGAGCTGAGGGAGATAGAGTAGTGCGAGCGTCTCGCTCGCGCTTAGGTAAAAAGCGAGCAAGATGTTTGCGCTTACGCGCACGCTACGCGAACGCACTACATCTATTCCACTATTTTAGGTGCGTCATGCACTGCTGCAAAAACCTAGCAGGAATCTCTGGACGACTACCCCAATGGAGATGAACATAGGAAGCGTGCAGCTGATGCAGCCGCCACCCTTCCAAAGTTGCCTGACTCTGCTGATATCCCCGTATCTCTAACAAAGGTTGCTCCGGCATCACCGTCAGCTGAGACCGATGAAACTCATGTCCCCAAACTTGGGTTCCCACTGGTAGTAGGGGACTCTCTTGTAAAGCAGTTGCTTGCCGATACCCTAAAGTCAGACGTCCTCCCATTACGGTGGTTGTCGGTAAAATCCCGACCATTGACCAAGACTGATTCTGGAAATCAATAATCTGCTCACACAAGTACATTAACCCCCCACACTCAGCATAAGTGGGCATTCCCTGAATAATGGTTCTTCTGAGAGTCTCCAGAAGACTGGTATTTGCCGCGAGTTGTTGGGCAAAGACTTCCGGAAAACCGCCGCCAAAGTACAGTCCCTGGACTCCTTCAGGTAAAGTTTTATCTGTCAGAGGACTCCAAAAGACTAATTCAGCTCCCAGTTGTTGCAAGATATCTAGGTTATCCTGGTAGTAAAAACTGAAAGCGCGATCGCGGGCTACTGCTATCCTAGGGGGGAGGTGGGACACACCAGACGCGGGGACGCAGGGACACGGGGACGCGGAGACGTTTTTATGATGGGAAATTATGCCGACATGATCTAATCGGTAATTGGGAGAGAGTAGTGGTAACAGTTGTTCCCAAGCAAAACAACGATCTCCGAGATGGGCAAGTCTGTCAATCAACTCATCTAACTGAGGGATTTCCGCTGTTGGGACTAGACCCAGATGTCGGTCGGGTATGGTAATGTGCTCCTGACGTGGCAATACTCCCATGATGGGTAGTTGTAGGGGTTCTAGGGCATCTTGGAGCAGTTCTAAATGGCGATCGCTTCCTACTCGATTCAGGAGCACCCCTGCTAAGTTAATTCTAGCATCAAAGGAGCGGTATCCATGAGCGATCGCGGCTACGGAACGAGAGAGTCGAGAGCAGTCTAATACTAATAATACTGGCAACTGCAACAGTCGCGCTAGGTGAGCGGTACTGGCAAAATCATCGGCTCCAGTTGCCCCATCAAACAATCCCATCACTCCTTCAATGAGAGCATAATCTACTGCTTGCAGATGAAGGTTAAAACATTCCTGGACATAATTTTCACTAGTGAGTACCGGGTCTAAATTACGGCAAGGACGTCCTGTAACTCGTTGATGAAACATCGGATCGATGTAATCCGGACCAACTTTGAACGATTGTACACGGCTAGACTTCCGGGACAAAGATGACAGTAGGGCAAGGGTAAGAGTTGTTTTCCCCACTCCACTACGCTCACCGGCAATTATTAAAGGCATTATGTTAGGTGTTAGGTGTTAGGTGGTAGGTGGTAGGTATTAGGTGGTAGGATTTTTAAGTTGTGCATTTTTCAATTCCATTCCCAATACCCAATACCCAATACCCAATTCCCAATTCCCCATTCCCAATACCCAATTCCCCATTCCCCATTCTCAATTTACAGGAATGATAATCCGAAATTCTGTACCTTTACCAGGGAAGGAAATACATTCGAGTTGGCCTTGATGCTTCTCCACAACAATTTGGTAGCTGATGGATAGTCCTAATCCTGTGCCTTTGCCCACCGGTTTGGTGGTGAAGAAGGGGTCGAATAAACGTTTTTTTACTTCCTTGTTGATCCCTGGACCATTGTCCTGAATGGAGACAGTGACAAAATTGCTGGGGGTAGCGGCGGTGCGAATGGTAATTTGATGAGGCTCTGTTGAAGTATCGTGATTTTCCAGAGCATCCACCGCATTGCTGAGTATATTTAAAAATACCTGGTTGAGTTGTCCTGCGTAGCACTCTACTAAGGGTAAATCCCCATATTCTTTGATAATTTCAATGCCGGGGTGTCCTACCTTGGCTTTGAGCTGATTTTGCAAAATTAACAAAGTGCTATCGATTCCCTCATGGATGTTGACTAATTTCATCCGTGCTTCATCTAATCGGGAAAAGTTGCGTAAACTTTGAACAATTACCTGAATTCGCTGGGTTCCCATGGCCATTGAAGCCATTAATCTGGGTAAATCCTTCTGTACAAAGTCGAGTTCGATGGCTTCGCTGAGTTCGGCAATCTCAGCAACTGGCTGGGGATAATGCTGTTGATAGAGATGTACTAGATTGAGAAGGTTTTGTGTATATTGCTTGGCATATTCGATATTGCCGGAGATAAAGTTAACGGGATTATTGATTTCGTGGGCAACTCCAGCTACTAAGAGTCCCAAACTCGACATTTTTTCGGTCTGAATTAATTGAGCTTGGGTTTGTTGAAGTTCTTGCATCGCTTTCTGCGTTTGCTTAGCCTGAGCATTGGCAACAGCGGCAGCGATACGAGTTTCTTCGTAAAGCTTAGCATGATCGATCGCGATCACTAGCTGCTCTGCCATGTCACTGAGGAGTTCGACTTCTTCTTCTTGCCAATGGTGTTGAGTATGGTTGTGTTCACAAACAATTACCCCTGCTGGTCCGGAATTGGGGTGAATGGTGATGGCTAGCAGGGATTTTAGTCCCTTCGATTGGAGGAAATCTCGTATTTCAGGATGAATGGTTACATCTGTGGCTAGATTATCGATGCGGAGTAGCTTTTTTTCGAGCAGTGTTTCCCCGAGAAGCCGAATCGCTGGTGTTTGAGTTTGAATACAACTCGAGCAAATGGATTTTAATTGACAAGCCTGACTTATTGGTTCAAATCTAGGTGGTTCCACATCGTTGCAATACCAGAAAAACTGACAACAATCAATCCGGAATAGGTAGCGGATTTCCTGGATTGCTGTTTTGAGAATGGTGTTAAAGTCAAGGGAATTGCGAATTTGACTTGCCAAGCGACGTTTGAGTAGTCTTTCTCTTTGTGCTAACTTGAGTAATTCCTTTTCTAGGGAATTGGCAACTGGAGATGGAACAGGAGCCACTACTTTTGTTATCTTTGTCTGGTGCTGACTGGCTAACGCAGAGGAGGCTAAGAGTGCGGTTATGGCTTCAACTTCCAAGACATTGGATAATAAGTACCCTTGTACCTGAGCACATTGCAATTGTTTTAATCGCTCCAGTTGCATCTGGGTTTCCACCCCCTCTGCTACTACTGCTAAACCAAGATTATCAGCTAAATTGATTATGTTTGAGACTAGCGAATCCTCCTGAGTATCTTTTCCCATCTGCTCGATTAAAGAGCGGTGAATCTTTAAAGTATTTATTGGCAAGTAGGCTAACTGGGAAAGGCAGGAGTAATTCCTATCCAAATGATCAACAGATACACTAATTCCCCGGTTTCTCAACTCCAACAGTATGGGTATCACTTCTTCTGGACTATTCAGGAGAGTGCTTTCGGTAATCTCCAGGTTAAAACTGCTACCCTGTAAACCTGTTTCCTGAAGCACTTTCTCGATGTGCTCAATCAATCCGGGAGAGGAGAATTGTTGAGGTGACAGATGCAAACTCATGGTTAAACCCACGGAGTTAGGAAATGCCAACTGCCAAAGGCGCAATTGCTGTGCCGCTTGGGAGAGAATATATTGTTCTAGGGAAATAATCAATCCTGTTGCTTGAGCCAAAGGAATAAACTCCTGGGGAAATACCAGTCCACGAGTGGGATGTTGCCAGCGCACTCGTGCTTCTAAGCCTTGAATTTCACCTGTTCCCAGAGCAAAAATGGGTTGATAGCGCACTACAAAATCTTGGTAGTTCTTCAGTGCTTCTCTCAGTTCAGTTTCTAACTGAACAGGACAACTTTTTGAGCGTAACTCCTCAAATTGGTGGAGAAACATTGCTCGGCTGGAAAAACCTGTTACAGGATTATCACCAGCCCAATCTTGCAGTTGTTCTGCCAATTGTTTGCGATCGCTAATGTCGGTAAGATTGCCGATATAGCCAGTGATGATACCGTTAGTATCTCTTTGTGCTACCGCTTCAGCTAAAACCCAAGTGATATTACCGTCAGGATGCAACAAACGATATTCGATGGATTTGTTCCCGTAGCTAGTTATATCGTGTCGGTATAATTGCCCATAATCAAAACTGCTGTGCCTCCCCCTGTCCTCGCGTCCCCGCGTCAGTCCTAAGGGCAAGTTTCTCTCGGTAGAATGGGTGAGGGAAATTTTGTGTGGGATTTCCATTCTCCGCGTCCCCGCGTCCCCGCGTCCCCGCGTCTGTTGAATTGTTTCCCCACCCTTTTTTTCGCTCACCCCAGTAGAATAAGCATACCAGTCTCTGAAAACACGCTCCCGGTCATCGGGATGAACAGTTTGCAGCCAACCCTCACCTAATGCTGCTGATGGGGTCAGTCCCGCCATTTCACACCAATGCTGGTTTACTTCTGTGAATTGTCCCTCCGCATCGGTGCGGAATAAACCAATCGGTGATAAATTGGCTAGGGTTTGAAACTGATTTCTCTTCTCGCGCACTGCCACTTCAGATTTGGTAATAAGTCATTTCTACATTGGATTTTGGCATTTTTTGCCAATAACCCTCATTTTTCTCACTTTTTCTTGAGCTTTGATTATCAAAAATTAATTTAATTTATTATAAATAAATGGCAATAAGGCTCCAACCCACCCCTAATACCAAATCCGGTATCGATATACCCGCTATATCTCACCCTGTAGAGACGTTGCATGCAACGTCTGGTGAGCGAGTTTTCGCAGTTAGATCGGACGATCGTCGTGAAGGGAAA
>JAAHGR010000059.1 GCA_010672425.1 Symploca sp. SIO2E6 | reverse complement strand
CGTACTTCCTCAAAGTGTGGGGATGCAAGCCCAGAAATTCGACCGCCTTTCTGAGTGGTATATATCCCATAAGTAAACATTAGCATATATAAGCGAATGTAAGTAAATTGATTACTGTTGATTAACCTCATTCACCAAGTAGGAAAGTTACAAGTGGGACAGTTCACGAGATTGTTGCCTCACTTGGCCCGTCATTGCCGCTTTCTGTAAGGCCATAAAAGCTTTCAGGTCTTCCGGAGAATTTTTTTTGGCGAGCAGTTGTCTTAATTGCTCTTCTGCTTCTACAGTCAAATACCCGGTAGAAATCGCTTGTTGAACAACGTTACGAATTAACAACATTTGTCTTGTCACCCTTTAATTAATGGTCATGCTCATCAATCGTGCTAAGTTTTTGCCAAGGTGGCATGAAGTTTTTATCAAATTATCTTAAAGATAGCACAACTAGAACAGTCATTCACTAAACCTCTTGCAAAAGTCGTTGCTGGGATACTATGGGGTTATGAATATAAGCGATCGCGAGAAGTTAACTATAAGCACAGCTTATTATTCTGCTGATGAAGCCGAAGGGAGTAGGTCAGTTTCGTAAGAAAAATAGTACCATAAAAATCCCCTTCCCTTGAGTTACTGCGATTATTTTTCGTTAGGTTGCACTTCGTTACACCCAATCTACAATTTCAAGCTTGCCACGCCGCCACTACGCCTGAGCAGAAAAGATATTCTTGCTCCAGATGCTCCAGACACACACAGAGAGTTATTCCCGACTCCCGATTCCCTGTTGTAAAATCTCCAAAACCTTGGCTAAATTACCGGATAATAATGCAGGTACATCCAACCACAAACCAGGATAAATTTCACTTTTGATAATTCCTTGAGCGTCGGGTTGTAGTTTGATATATTTGCCTTCTGTGAGTCTAAACCAATCAAATTTTTGATCATAAACTCGCCAAACTAAATATTCTTGAACTTGATTGCGTCGGTAAGCTTTTTGTTTATCATTTAGATCTATAGAAACTGTAGAAGCTACAATTTCAACGATTAATTCTGGCGCACCCTCTACATAACCTTTGGCGTTAATCGTCGATTGTCCGCCTTCTTTAATTCTGAGTAAAGCATCGGGTTGAGGTTCATTTTCTTCATCAAGGATTACGGTACAATTATCACCTAACTGTAGATTAGGAGTAAAAGCTTTATAAACACTAAGCCATCCAATAATATCAGCATGAGGTTCTCCATGTTGATTAATTCGTAAAGGCGAGCCCATATAGACAATTCCTTCAATTAATTCTGCCTTTTTCAGATCAGGCATCTTTTCGTAACGAGTCTCAAATTCAAGACGAGTCAATTTATCCCCATTTTCTAAAGGGGGAATCAATTCGTTTGGTTTAGCGATCGCTTGAGTCATGATGATGAGATGAGGAGTCTTGGAGTTAGGGCACTCTACCTCAATTATACAAGGCGATCGCGTAATTTTTGTTTTTTCTTGCGTCCTATTCCGAAATTCCCTAATCTTGACAACAATCAACAATCGGAGTTTGAGCAATTGCTCCTAATCCTACTGACTTTAAAAGTGCCCTCCATTGATCGGGATGAGAATCCCGCTGCTGAACATGGATCTTCAAAGTCTCATGCCAAACTTGAGCATCCGCATAGAGTTTTGCTTGCTGAAATGGCTGTTCGGTTGTCTGAAGCTTAGCCTCTATATCTGAACTCAGAGAAATGCGCTCCAACCACCCCTCAACCCATTCATCTTTTTCCCGGTTTCCAGGATCACAGATTACATAGAAATCCCAGTGATAATCAGTATTGGTGTTCAGCTTTACAGTTGCCGGGAGACTCAGTTCAACGATCGCAGTCTCATTTGGTAGCTTGAAAGTTGTTTGGTGGACAATTTGTTGTGAATATTTATCAATTACTCGAAACTCTGCCTTCTTATCTTTAGTCTGAGGAACATATACATAGACTGTGGGATTAGGAGCAACCGTTGTTCCCACATTATTTTTCGGCATCAAAGCGGTCATTGGTATCACATATTCGGGTGCTTCAACAAACCCGCATAGATTAGGGCCGCGTCCCCCTGCACCCCTAGTTCTGTTAGGGGCTCCTTGATCTGGACTTTCTGGAAATTCGACAGAAACTAGCAAGTCTGGGAAAGACTGAGCCTTGAGTTGAGATGACCAGCTAGGCAACAAGAAAATAGTCGGAGATAAGCTAATGGTCAAAACCTTGATCAGAAAAAGGGATTTTGGTGTAAACATAGTCGGTGATTCCTCCTGGGAGATGTAAAATCTGAATTTATAATGAGTTTTGAGTTATGAGTTTTGAGTTTTGAGTAGATAGAGATTTTTTCCCTATCTCCCAATCTTCCTGGTCCTCCTTGCCTCCCTTGTCCTCCCTGTTTCTCAACCACACTAATTAGCTGTGCAACGCTACTAGGGTATGCCCAAAATATCACCAACTCCCTCAATAACCTTGCCAAGATCATAGGCCGCAATGCCCTCTGAATCAAACCAGCTGCGAGTCTGTTGAGCATGTTCTGGCGGTACGATCACTACAAAACCGATACCCATGTTAAAAGTGTTAAACATGTTATCCATACTAACTTGCCCAGCTTCCGCCAACCACTGAAAAATGGGAGGGATAACCCAGCTACTAGGGTCAATTTGAAGAGATTTACCGACACCAAGGCAGCGAGGTAAGTTTTCTGGTAACCCCCCCCCAGTGATATGAGCCATACCATGAATATCGATACCAGCGCGAAGAGCATTGAGAACTGGTTTGACGTAAATCTGAGTCGGTGTTAACAAAACTTCACCTAAGCTTTTCCCAGCTAATATTTCTGGATAAATATCCCAAGGACGAGAGGGTGAAGTTTGCTCTGGAAGTGCATTAACTATTTTCCGCACTAAACTAAAGCCATTACTGTGAATACCCTGGCTCGCTAAACCAATTGCCACATCTCCTACTTGGACTTGAGAACCATCCAACATCTGGCTTTTTTCCACAATGCCCACACAAAACCCCGCCAAGTCATATTCTCCTGGTTGATAGAAACCTGGCATTTCTGCTGTTTCCCCTCCCAGCAAAGCGCATCCGGCAAGGCGGCATCCTTGAGCAATTCCTGCCACCACTTCAGTCAGCTGCTGGGAATTAAGTTTGCTAGTAGCTAAATAATCTAAGAAGAATAGGGGTTCGGCTCCACAAGTCAAGACATCATTGACAGACATTGCTACCAAATCAATCCCTACCGTGTCATGGCGGTTCAGTGTACCAGCGAGTTTGAGCTTGGTGCCAACACCATCCGTTCCCGATACCAGCACTGGCTCCCGATAACCTACCGGTAGCTGGAAGCAACCACTAAAGCCAGCTAGTCCACCAACGACTTCGGACCGATGGGTGCTTTGTACTAGAGTGCGAATTTGTTCGACAAAAGCTCGACCTGCTTCGATATCGACACCGGCTTCTCGATAATCCATGACATAAAAATAAGATTTTGAGCTAAGTAGGTTGTCTTTACATTTTTTAACACAAAGCCGTTGATTTGTGTCAGACTAACCGAAAAACATCGCTCCCTCAGCTGCCTCAGTCCCCCAACAAGGGCATAGTAAGTTGTTACGCATTTAATTTGTATAATACTAGCGAGCAAGATGCTCGCACTACGCGCACGCTATGCGAACGCACTACAATATTTTCACGTTTTCGCATTATACAATTTAGCTGCACATCAGCTTAATGCCCAACAAGCAAACAAAATTGACCATGTTGCTGAGGATAACTCAAACCAACTGAGTGAGACTACCTATCTAGCTGGAACCTCAAATATTACTCATGCTCATGATCCAGTTAGACCAGCCACTGCGTTGGCTCGTTGGCTCAATCAACTCCATCGGGATAAAGTAGATGCTACAGCACTCAATGAATGAACAGCGCAAATATATCGTATTTCTTCTTCTTAGGGATGAGTTATTATACCAAATCCGCTTTGGCTAGACCACAAATAAGGAACCGCTAAACCCTGTAGAGACGTGCCAACAGCCCTACGGGCATCATAAAGGCAGGCGCGTCTGGTACAATGTGCGACAATATATACCTGATTTGGTATTATACCAAATCTGTAGCTTGACCGTACCATCATCACTAACAGAGACAATAATTTTGCCATCGGGACTAGAGAGGGCAACAAGTCGGTATTATTAAGGGTTTATTTAAGCTTTTGGTTGACCTTAAGTGATTCAGTTGTCCTGATCTTAAAAAGTATGATGCTTTTTTATGTCTCATGGAGAAGCCCTATATATAGCTCTCGCAACGAATTAAGTGCTCTCTGATGCCGTTTACGAAGTGTAGCTGCGCTTATTTTTTCTCCTCGCTCTCTGTAATAATCAGCAATCTCTTTCCAAGATAAATCATCTACAATGCGCAGTGAAAGTAGTTTCCGTTTTTCCGTAGGTAATTGGAGTAATGCTTCATGAAGATGTACGCTTTCTTCCTGATTATCAGCGTTGATATTACTGTTACAATCAACAATATTTTCTACATTTCATGGGGTATGAGTGTTTCCCGCTGACGTTTGCGAGAATACTCGCGAATGATGTTATATGCAGTTTTCCTCAACCACATTTCAAGATTTGTTGTTTGTGGCTTCTTCTGTAATCGCAAAAAAGATTAATTTAATACATCATCTGGTTCGTAATATATCTGCAAGTTGAATCGGTATAACGCTCTTCTAATAAAGGAGATTAATCGTTCTCTAATTACGAAAAAATCAAGTTCTTTTTCTGTTAAACAAATACGAGAATCATGCACGTTTTTATTATATATTTGTGCAATAGTCCTTTGTTTTCCCCCCTAATGTTACTTGGTTCAGGCTGAAACCTCCAAGACCAGAGAGGAAAAAAGGGAAAGGTTAAGGGGGAAGGGGAGTCCCAGAGAAGGTGATTTTTCCCTTTACTCCTTGACCTTGACCCCAACCTGAAAAATTACGGATGTTTACACCTATCTAAGTGTCATTTGATATAAGCACCTAAACAGAATTAATTGCCTATTTTCGATCGCTGTGACCCTTATTTTGTAAGGCTTTGAGTTTTTGGCAATGTGTAATTAATTTTGTGTGAGTACTTAAAGCCTTCCTGACTGTTTTCTAGCCTAAGGTCTGTAAACCAGTCAGGGCAAGGGCTGTGTCTTAACTAAATGATCTTCAGCAGATCCAGGGTAAGGTCTGCTCAAAGTTGGTGAGGGCATCTCCCTGCCGCTGATACAAACCACTCTCAATCTGATGGACTAAGACATTCCTACTCCAACCATTCTCGATCGTTTGTCGTGCGTACCACAGACGTTCATTTTGTGATTTTAGCTTGTCCAGCACGGCAATATTGTGATACCAGGTAATTTGTCCAAGCACCGCTTGGACAATTTGCTCCTCTGGATAGGCTTCAGCAAATGCCCTCATGTAAAGAAGATTAGTGCGAGAAAAACCTTTCATTTCAGGGAAAGATTGTCGTAAATCCTTTGAGAGTGTGGTAATTACCTTAGCCCCCCATCCCTTTTCCTGTTGTCGAATGAGAATATCTCGACCAATTTGCCAGTAGGGAAACACCAATTCTCGATTAACTGACACTACTGCACGTATCTGAGCTTTACGGATACGTTCTTTCAGGTCACGCAAAAAATCATCATAGTTCTCAGAAATAGAAGAAGGCAGATTCGGCACAGGCAATTATTCAGCAAACATTAGTTGGGAAGATTTAACTCCTTATACATACTGGTCAAAGGTTGGCCACGAAATCAAGATTCTCATCCCTTAGATGTTTGCCTGTAGATTGGAAGATAATGCGATCGCTAGCTTCTTGGGCTTGATTGGTATCCACTTACTCAGTAGGGAAAATCTGGTTAGGCATTGATGTCAATCCCTAACCACAGTAAAAGGCGAGAGAGGTAGCTATCGGTTCAACAAAGATGAGACTAATATTAATTTTTGTAAAAATAGTAAAAATTAACTGCCAATGGAGAAAAAGGGGAAATACCTGGTATTGCGTCGCTTTATTACCAAATCTTAATGTAAATCTTTATTAAAAAAATAACTCATTTTGTACTCCCCCTGCTAGCCAAAGCCAAAGCTTCATGTTATTCTACTTCAGTTCAAATAAATAAAACGGAAACGGAACGAGTACGACTTAACTGGTAAGTTTTGAGTTCTCCCAGCAGAACCAGCACTCAATCAACCTCGAATTCCCAAAGCTTTTAACAATTAACGTATGAATCAACAAATTTTGAGTGGCATCACTGTAACTCTCCTGGCAACGATTCTTGGTGCAGCGACACCTAGTAATGCCCAACAAGCCAAAGTTGACCATGTTGCTGGGGATAACTCTCCTGTCTTCCCTCAGGTTTGGCAGACACCAGCTACAGATACTCCGGCATCAATTGTAGCCATGGCAGGGGACGAAGCTATTGCCAAAATTTATGCCTATCAATTAGAGGGACGTGAGGCAGCAACCCTCTATGTACGCAGTATTCCTGTGCTGACGTTTCTAGCTGCTGAGCCACTTACTGCCGACGCTAGCAAAATAGCAACTACACCAACGAATAAAAACAAAACAACTGGCTTGGCTGTTGCAGAGGAAAATGGGAATAACTCCAACCAACTGAGTGAGACTACCCACCTAGCTAGAACCTCTAATATTGCTCATGCTCATGATCCAGTTAGACGAGCCACCGCAGTGGCTCGTCGGCTCAATCAACTCCATTGGGATAAAGTAGATGCAACAGCACTCAATGTCCGTTGGAATGAGCAGTGTGACTGCTACAGTATTGAAATCCAGGATGAGGAATTAGTCCAAGTCAATCAAACAACGATCCTACCAGATACCACCCAAAACCTCGCAGTTGATGCTCTTCAGGCAACCAATCGACTGCGACGGTTGATGGGTAATGCTCCTCCTTTGCAGGAAATTACTGGTATGCCAGCACCTCAAGTAGTACCGCTTGCTCCCAAACGAGTGCGACTTCAACGTAGTGGTCTCGCTTCTTGGTATGGTCCCGGCTTCCATGGTAGGTTAAGTGCTAGTGGTGAGAGATTCAACCAAAATGCCCTAACTGCTGCTCACCGCACCTTACCTTTCGGCACCAATGTCCTGGTTACTAACTTGAATAATGGTCGTTCTGTGATTGTACGGATTAATGACCGAGGTCCTTTTATCCGGGGTCGGGTAATTGATCTTTCCGTAGCTGCTGCTAGAGTAATCGGAATGCTTAACTCTGGGATTGCTCCTGTGCATATACAGATTCTGGAAAATTAATTAATTTGTTGTTTGTTGTTTGTTGTTTGTTGTTTGTTGTTTGTTGTTTGTTGTTTGTCGTTTGTTGTTTGTTGTTTGTTGTTTGTTGTTTCTCATGCGCCTGTTTACGACAAAAGCTGGATTACTCTGCTACTTGGAACATCACCGGCAAAATCAGGAAGTTGGTCTTGTTCCCACCATGGGTTCGTTGCATGTTGGTCACTTAAGTTTAATTGAGCGAGCAAGACTTGACAATGCCATTGTTGTTGTTAGTATTTTTGTCAACCCGCTACAGTTTGGACCGACGGAGGATTTTCAGCAATACCCACGTCAATTGGACAAAGACCGGCAATTGTGTGAACAGGTGGGGGTGGATGTGATTTTTGCTCCCTCTGTTGAGGAAATGCTTCCTGCTAACGAAAATACCCAAGTTATCCCACCCACCAAGATGATATCTGGGTTGTGTGGTCACTCCCGCCCGATTCACTTTCAAGGAGTCGCCACGATTGTAGCGAAGCTGTTGAACTTGGTACAGCCGCAAAGGGCATATTTTGGTCAGAAGGATGCTCAACAACTAGCAGTTATCCGACGTCTGGTGCAAGACTTAGATTACAACATAGAAATTGTCCCTTGTCCTATTGTGCGGGAAGAGTCTGGACTGGCTCTGAGTTCTCGCAATCGCTATCTCACCGAGTCCCAAAAATCCCAAGCTCCATTAATATATAGAGCATTACAACAAGCCCAAAAGGTTTTTCAAGCTGGTAATCGCAACTCTACTAATCTGATTGAGGTAGTTAATTCAGCATTAGCTCTCGTTCAGGATATTCAGGTAGAGTATGTGGAACTAGTAGACCCTACCACGATGATGCCTTTAACTCAAGTGGATAGGGTAGGACTATTAGCGATCGCGGCTTATGTTGGTCCGACTCGTTTAATTGACAATCTACTGCTGCGACACCGTAAGCCAATTGTGGCTATTGATGGACCAGCCGGTGCCGGTAAGTCTACGGTGACTCGCCGACTAGCGAAGGCATTAGGACTGATGCATTTAGATACTGGTGCTATGTACCGAGCTATAACCTGGCGGGTGATGCGAGCAGGAATTAAACTAGAAGATGAACCGGCGATCACGGAGTTGGTTAGTCAGTCTCAGATTTCCCTAACCACCGATGATGCTCAGAGTGCCGCAGTCCGGGTTTGGCTAGATGGAGAGGAAGTTACCCAGAAGATTCGCTCCCCCGAAGTCACCGCCAACGTACCTGCGATCGCAGCTCAATCAGCAGTTCGCCGTGAGTTAGTTAAACAACAGCAGTCTTGGGGGAGTCAAGGGGGTATTGTTGCCGAGGGTCGTGATCTGGGTACTCACGTCTTTCCTGATGCGGAACTGAAAATTTTCTTAACTGCTTCTGTCAGCGAAAGAGCAAGGCGACGCCAGCAAGACCTAGGATTTGAGAATACCAGTTTAGCAGAATTGGAACGGGATATTCAAGAACGGGATTTTAAGGATATGAACCGCACCATTGCACCCCTGCGCAAGGCAGTTGATGCGATTGAAATTAACACAGATGGTTTAAGTATTGCCCAAGTTACTGACAAAATTATCAGCCTGTATAATCAGGTTTTGAATTAATGAGCTTCCCTATTCCCTATTCCCTATTCCCTATTCCCTATTCCCTGCTCCCTTGTTTCTCGAAAGAGTTTATACTCTGACAAAAAAATATTTCGAATTATCAAGAAAAGATAACAATATAATCTAATACTTCACATTTATTTACATTTATTATCGCCAATGATTACATTCGTGATCATTTTAACCAAGGAAAAAGGATAAATCTACGCAATTCCCGCTTATCATACCCATGATCTCAACTTTCACTATCGGTTTTTTCGGTTAAATGATTAACAAGCAAGTAATTTATTATACTTGAAACTGTTGGGAGACAATAGTCCATACTGAGATTCCCGCTTCGAGCCCTATTTCCTCAAACCCAGATGCCATCTTTGGCAGGAGCAATGTTGGCTGTGCCTTCAATAGGACGGTGAGGTAGTGGTGGCTGCTGCTTCCTCGCAGTATTCTAGTAATGTAAGTTCCAATAACTTACTTTTATCTACTATAAAAACAAATTAGCCTTTCGCGCTTCTTCCCAGGACTCAAACTCCCGTATTTCCGAGTCTAGTGACTTTTTGGATGATTCAATTTACTCTTAGATTTATGGACAACAATCAAGTCAATGCCAGTCAAGGGGATATTTTAATTGTTGATGATACAGTAGAAAACCTTCGTTTTCTAGCTGCTACCCTGACTGAGCGGGGGTATGAAGTTCGTAGTGCCATTAGCGGTTCATTAGCACTTATGGGAGCCCAGGCTGCTCCTCCGGATCTGATTTTACTGGACATCAAGATGCCAGACATGAGTGGCTATGAAGTCTGCCAAAAGTTGAAAGCTCTCAAAGAAACCTGCGAGGTTCCGGTGATTTTTATTAGTGCTCTCAATGAGGCACTAGACAAAGTAAAAGCTTTTACTGTTGGTGGTGCTGATTATATCACCAAACCATTTCAGATGGAAGAGGTTTTGGTGAGAGTTGAGAATCAACTGACGATCCGGAAACTTAACCAGGAACTAGAAAAACGAGTAGAGGAAAGGACGGTTGAACTCAAACAAGCTTGTAATGATCTGCAACAAGCTCAAGTTCAACTAGTGCAGAGTGAAAAACTAGCTACTCTTGGACAACTTGTAGCTGGGGTAGCTCACGAAATCAACAACCCAGTTGGCTTCATTAAGGGTAATCTGACCTTTACTGAAGAATATATCCAGGACTTAGTCAAAATTTTAAGTCTCTATCAGCAACAATTTCCTCATCCAGGGTCGAACATTGAGCAGGTAATAGAGGATCTTGATTTAGAGTACATGCTAGAAGAGTTACCCCAAATGCTCTCATCAATGGATCATGGAGTTGATCGCATCTGCCAACTTAGTAACTCCTTGAGAACTTTCTCCCGTTCAGATACCCAAACCAAGATACCATTCAACCTTCATGATGGCATTGATAGCACTCTGCTCATTTTAAAACACCGGCTCAATGCCAACGAGAAACGTTCCTCGATTGAAATAAACAAAGAATACGGTAAGTTGCCGGAGGTGAAGTGCTACCCAGGACAACTCAACCAGGTGTTTATGAATGTAATTGCTAATGCAATTGATGCTTTCGATGACTCTAATCAGGATTTGTCCGATGATGAGATTAGAAGTCATCTTAACGAAATTACTATCTACAGCGAGGTGAATTGGCATAAGGATACTGTTACCATTCGTATTGCTGATAACGGACCAGGAATGTCAACTCAGGTGCAAGAAAATATATTTGAGAGTTTCTTTACCACGAAGGCAGTAGGTAAAGGTACAGGGTTAGGTTTGTCAATCTCTCATCAAATCATAGTGGAAAAACATGGTGGTTTGTTGACTTGTCAGTCCTCCCTAGGGCAAGGAACGGAGTTTATCATTGAAATTCCCATGCAGTAGTTGAAAATTGAGAAATGCTATCAATTTTCAATCTTACCATAGCGATGTTGATAAAATGTCAAAATTTGGTTGACCCGTTTGCGTTCCTGTACTGTGGTCACCTCCCCACAGTGAATCGACAAACCTCCTACTTGGCTTTGATAATAATCAAACTTCTGTGATTTTTGGGGTAGTAAATCTACTTCTACCCCTGGCACTTGCCGCAAATGAGCGGCAAGTTCCCGATAAATTGCTAAGGGAAGAGTAGGACAACTAAGTTGATAACACCCGACATCTGCCGTATCTTCAGGTATGAAGCTCATGATTTTTGAAGTAATAAGCGTCTGACGACCCAGGGAACAGGGAGTAGGCCACAGGGTAAATACAAAAATAGTCTAAATCAAAACACACCTACCACCTACCACCTAAGACCTAACACCTAAGACCTAACACCTAACTTGATAGACGGAATCAATGCTGTCTGGGAACCCCCTTCTTGAGGTGCCCCAATTGGTTCTTCCCCTACTCGTATTGCTACTTCAATGCCATTTTCTTCAAGAATGACGATTGGGGTGGGGCCTCGATTTGCTTCAATTCGCTTAACTAATACCTGTCCATTGGATAAACGCTGTCCTTCCTTAACATATTGACTAGGCTGATTTGGTACTTTCACAATGGCACTAGGTTGCTCATCGACTTGCACTACTCCTTCAACCTTAATTTGCCTTGCCAGAGTAGCTTCTGGGGGTTCTGGCAACTGAGGAATAAATGTAGGTTCTGACAGGGGCTCCGGTTCTGTAGGACTACTTGGATTGGGTGTAGTAGCAGAAGGTGGCGATGGGTTTGACGGCGTTGAAGGCTTTGGTGTTGGCGCCTTTGGCGTTGAAGGCTTTGGTGTTGACGCCTTTGGCGTTGAAGGCTTTGGTGTTGACGCCTTTGGCGTTGGAGGCTTTGGTGTTGACGCCTTTGGCGTTGAAGGCTTTGGTGTTGATGCTTTTGGCGTAGTTGGTTGTTTCGGTTTAGTTGCTTGAGGTAAACTTTGAGTCTTACTGGGATTTCCCTTATTCTGGGGTTGTTGTACCCTAGGTATGCCCGGTACTCGCTGGGGAGAAGTTGCCCTACCCCCAGACTTCTCATCTACCTTCACTTCCGGCTGCACTGGAATTGCTGCAAATGGGTCATTGCGACCTTTAGCAACCTGTTTGATTCTCTCTTCTGGTGGTAGGGATGAAATCAAGCCAGCTGCTGCTGGTGGAGTCTGAGGCTTGGCTGGCTCCAATGCTTCCTCAAAAGGACTGGGAGAGGGTGAGGCTTGTGGAGACGGGGAGACAGAAGGGGATGGCGCAACAGATTGTTCGTCCACTTCTCCCTGGTCGTTAGTACAACTTCCTGTCAACAGAGTCAGAAAGCTCAACAACCCAATTAATGCAACTTGACGCATAACCACCTACCCCAGATTTTTGCAAAGGATACAACTAACTTTATCTTAAGCTGTGATAAAATCGATAACTATCTAAATGTAGTATATCGAAACAATACAGATCCCAAGAAACATCATCCAGAAGTCAGAAGGCAAAAGGCTCCAAGGCAGTCACGATGAAATTTTTTCTCACCACAAGGTGATGAAACTCGCTTCTTCTCTGTTGTTTCTTACCTTCTTTTTGGACTGAAGTCCAACTACTGCTCATTACTCATTACTCATTACTCATTACTCATTACTCATTCCCCGTCATCAACCTTTTGAGGGAGTTAATTCCTTTCTTCAGGCGGCGGGAGACAGTCACGACACTAATATCCAATAGTTCTGCTACCTCTTTTTGTGTCAAATCATGTAAAAATACGAATTCCATGATGTCACGAGTGCGCTTTTCTAGGTGATCCAATGCTTGCTGTAGGCGAATTTTGTCTTCTTGTGCTAATTGAAAACTACGATAGCGCGGGTCTGGGACCAGTTCACAGAGACTGGTTGTTCCTTCCTCAGAATCTCCTACTAGTATATCCAAGCTTAGAGGTTCCCGATTTTGATGAGCTAGGGTAATTTCTTGCCATTCTGTTAAGGGAATGTTTAGTGCTGCTGCTATCTCAGCATCTGTAGGTTGTCGGTTGAGCTTTACCCTTAAATTGTGAATAATGGTCACTGACTGTTGTCTGAGGACTAGCCAACGCCGAGGGATACGGACAGAGCAACTTCGATCTCTTAAATAATGCTGAATTTCGCCGCGAATATAGGGAGTAGCAAAGGAACTAAAGGCACTTCCCTTGGTAGTGTCGAACCTTTCTATTGCTCGAATCAAGCCAATACAGCCCACTTGAAGCAAGTCATCATAACTTTCGGTACATTGATTTACCCAGTGGTGTGCTTCTTTTCTAACCAGCCCAAAATTCAGCTGAACTAACTGATTACGAATCTCTGGGGAATTAGATTGTTGGTATTCTTGCAACAATCGCAGACTCACATGCTTCAGTTCTTTGGTGATTGGCGGTGACATGACACAATGGGTACGGTAGACGCAGTCTGATCACAGAATCTCAACCTAGGTAAATTGTAGCTGTGATCTTGAACATAGGAATAAATTGATCAGAACTGCTTTTAATGGGCTAATAGTGAAGTATGAATGATATCATCTTCTGGCCTTAAAGTGCCAACACTTAATCATAATAATATCTTATCTATTACCGCAATAGTACTAAGATTTACAAAAAAAAATAATCCCACGAGAGAAAAACTGTGGGATTAGTAGGGAATGGGGAATGGGGAATTGGGAATTGGGAATTGGGAATTGGGAATTGGGAATTGGGAATTGGTGAGTTTTAATATCTCCCTTGTCTCCCTTGTCTCCCTTGTCTCCCTTGTCTCCCTTGTCTCCCTTGTCTCTCTACCCTCTGCTCCCTTGTTTCTTAAAAGCTTATTCTGCCTCAACTCGGGCGTAAAAGATACCCTGAATCTTCACTTCCTCAGGTTCATCAGCTCCCAAGTCTGTATCAGAGGTCTGCTCACTTTCAAATGTACCAGCAATTTCACCAGTGTAACTATCTACTTTAGCAATCTGGAGAGCCATTCTTCCCTCGCCTGGAGGAATCCTCTTAACATTGGCAAAATCTGAACTATCCGCTTGAGGTGGCAGTGCAACCGCGTTATCATAACCAGCGGCAACACCACGGCCTTTCGGATCTAGGAAAACTGCACCACGGTAGGAAGGTACCTTGAATGTTCCTTCAAAGTCAGTAGAAGTGTTAATGCTATCAAAACCTGGCTGACTCTTGCCTACGAGTTTTTTAACAGTGAACAGGAAAGGTGTTTGCTCACCTCCAGGCAACTGGACTGTGATTGGCTGGAAATCAATGCCATCCTCTTCGATAAATGTCAGAGTACCATCGGTATCTATCTTGAGCTGTCCTTCAATTTGGTCAAGGCTAGAAGTCTTCCTGGTCAATAACTTAGCAGAAACAAATTCTGCCTTTTGTCGTTTATTTGCAGGTTCTTCCTTGACAAAAAAGCTCGTGGGCTGTACGCACATGTCTACAATTCTGTAGGACTGGCTGGGATCTATGGGAATAGAGCCACGAGTTATTTCTGACAACTGGGGACAGTTATTAGCCAAACCAGTGTTCTTGATTTGGTCATAGGTTAAGGGGACACCACTAGTGGCAGTTACGTCTCCTGCACAAGCGGTTAATACTCCCAGGCATAAAGCCAGGAGGGCAACAATTAAAGCGCGATACCTCATAGTGAATCTCAATTGTCGATAATTTGATCTGAAAATTTCTAATGAGCATTAACTTGTGTGAACTATTGCTAGATTCAGCAAAGTTCTTAAGATTGCTCTAAATAGGTGAATCTCAGTTTTTCTTTAGAGTATTGTACACGGGCTTGGGTCGCCTTTACCCTCATGGCAATTGTGATTCCGGTTGAGCTAAGTACCCGGAATTCATCTGATTCTCTGTGAAGATTTATTACAAGGGGAGCAGGGAATAGGGAACAGACAACAGGGAATAGGGAGTAGGGAACAGGGTATGTTTCTTATATCCATTGTTATTAGATCACACCTGGAGCATCAGCGTAGCTGATAGCTTATAGCCTCTATGCTAGAATCGGACTTTCTGGAGATGTCTAAGATTAAAGATTTCGATACAGAACAACTGCACTTAAAGCTGCAAGGGATTACGGCTACTATTGATTCTTTAGCCAATAGCCACCAAGGTAATACTCTAGCTATATTGGCTCTTTTGAGGGCTCTGGAGCATTCTCATCGGGAAATTAGAGAAAACTTGTTTCAAGAGGCTCTACCGGATAATCGGCAGGAACTTTATGCTCTAGTAAAAGATATTGAGGAATCGGGAGGCTGGCCTTATATTGAGCGCATGAGGCTGCGATCGCTATTGGTAAATTGGTTGGATGAGTCTGAATCTCAATCTGATACTCCGCAGAGTTAGGTGTTAAGTGAGAACAGCTACTGGGCAGGATAAATGTTCCAATGTTAGGATTTTGCCGTCAATCTGGAAATTTATGAAAGATATTACACTATACCATGGCGATTGCTGCTTCTTCAATTAAGTTTGGTACAGATGGCTGGCGAGGACTCATTGCCGCCGATTTCACTTTTGAGAGTTTGAGTTTAGTTGCACCTCTAGCTGCTAAAGTTCTGGCAGATACCTATGGTAATGAGACCGGTAGCAACACGATTATTGTGGGTTATGACCGGCGCTTCATGGCAGAAAACTTTGCTCAAAAGACAGCGGAGGTAGTTACTGCTGCTGGATTTGATGTACTGTTGTCTGAAGGTTACGCCCCAACTCCAGCTTTTAGTTGGGCGGCAAAACAACAGAAGGCTTTGGGAGCCTTAGTGCTAACTGCGAGTCACAATCCTGCGGGATATTTGGGATTGAAGGTAAAAGGGTCTTTTGGTGGTTCAGTTGCTCCAGAAGTTACGAAAAAAATTGAAGCTTTACTTCCTCAGCCACTCGCGGCAGCTGAGACTTCAGGCAGCATCAAAACCTTCGACCCTTGGTTAAGCTACTGTGAGGGGTTACGAACTAAAGTTGAACTTGCTCAAATTCAGGAGTTGATTAGTCAAGGGAAGTTAACTGTGTTCGCTGATGTGATGCATGGAACTGCAGCAGGTGGTTTGAGTCGGATACTGGAGATGCCAATCCAAGAAGTTAATAGTTACCGAGATCCTCTGTTTGGTGGAGGTGCCCCAGAACCATTACCAAGGTATCTTTCTCAGTTGCAGCGATTACTGAGGACTCACAAACGTCAAGAGAGTGCTAGTTTGAGGATCGGGTTGGTATTTGATGGAGATAGTGATCGCATTGCTGCGGTTGATGGTGAAGGCAATTTCCTCAGTTCCCAAATTCTCATCCCCATCCTGATTGAACATCTGGCTTCCCGGCGTCAGTTTACTGGGGAAGTGGTGAAAACCATCAGTGGTTTAGATTTAATTCCTCGTGTTGCCCAACTATATCAGTTGCCAGTTTACGAGACACCCATCGGCTACAAATACATTGCTGATCGTATGCTATCAACTCCAGTTTTACTAGGAGGTGAGGAATCGGGAGGCATTGGTTATGGTAATCATATTCCTGAGCGAGATGCTCTGTTGTCAGCTCTTTATTTACTCGAAGCGATCGCTAATTCAGGACTTGATTTGAGTGCCCTTTATCAAAGTTTACAAGAACGCACCGGTTATTCCTCTGCCTATGACCGCATTGATTTGCATCTATCGGGTATGGAAGTACGAGCACGCCTGCTAGAACAATTACAGAGTGAGCCTTTGACAGAAATTGATGGTCAACAGGTGGTTAATTGCCAAACGACTGATGGCTACAAATTCCGTTTAGCCAACGACAGCTGGTTGCTCATTCGTTTTAGTGGTACTGAACCAGTGTTACGACTCTACTGTGAAGCGGCTACTTTAGAACAGGCACGTCATACCCTTAATTGGGCTAAAAATTGGGCAAATTCTGTCTAAGTTGCTTATGCTTGGGCTGATATTAACCAGTTACAGCATTTTGTAGGGGCGGGTTTAGGAAGAATCTGGGAACGTGCAAGATAACTTTCACTTCTACTGGACTCATGCTCCAGCCATCGATTCCCAATTCCCAATTCCCAATTCCCAATTCCCAATTCCCAATTCCCAATTCCCAATTCCCAATTCTCCATTCCCAATTCCCTATTCCCCAAGTTATACTCACCCTAAGATTTCAGGGTGATTAATATGCTTGCCAGAGTTTGGAGTGCTTCTATTGTAGGCATTGATGCTGTCAAGGTAGGTGTCGAGGTTGATGTTTCCGGTGGTTTGCCGAAAACTGTGGTAGTTGGTTTACCCGATACTGCGGTTCAAGAATCCCGGGAACGGGTGAAAGCCGCGATCAAAAATTCTGGTTTTTACTTTCCCCGACGCACGATTGTGGTTAATCTGACACCAGCTGATTTGCGCAAAGAAGGTCCTAGCTTTGATTTGCCCATCAGTGTGGGTATTTTGGCAGCGTCGGATCAGGTGAGTGCTCACCTGTTGGGAGATTATCTGTTTTTAGGGGAGGTTTCCTTAGATGGTAATCTACGACCGGTTGCCGGTGTACTACCGATCGCGGCGGCGGCTCAGGCAATGGGTATTGCGGGTTTAGTTGTACCAGCGGATAATGCTAAGGAAGCAGCAGTAGTAGAGGGGTTAGCGGTTTACGGACTCCGGGATCTCTGGCAAGTAGCTAATTTCTTGAATGAACCGGAACGTTACTCGCCGATCGAAATTGACGGATTGCAGGAGTTGGCCAAGTCTCAGTTTACAGGAGCAGACCTCAAAGATGTTAAAGGTCAGGCTCATGGTCGTCGCGCCTTGGAAATTGCAGCAGCGGGAGGTCATAACTTAATCTTTGTCGGACCTCCAGGGAGTGGTAAAACCATGCTAGCGCGACGACTACCGGGAATTTTGCCCCCTTTAAGCTTTACCGAAGCCTTAGAAGTTACTCAAATTCACTCCGTTGCTGGATTACTTAAGAATAGAGGAACTTTGGTCAGCGATCGCCCTTATCGCAGTCCCCATCATTCGGCATCAGGTCCATCTTTGGTAGGTGGTGGTAGCTTTCCCCGTCCAGGGGAAATTTCTCTGGCCCATCGGGGTGTATTATTCCTAGATGAGCTAACGGAATTTAAGCGCAATGTCCTAGAGTTCCTGCGTCAACCTTTAGAAGATGGGTATGTCAGTATTTCTCGCACTAGGCAATCCGTAATGTTTCCAGCTCAATTTACCTTAGTAGCGAGTACTAATCCTTGTCCCTGTGGCTACTTTGGGGATACGATCCAAGAATGTACTTGTTCCCCTAGAGCCAGAGAGCAATATTGGGCAAGACTTTCAGGACCTTTGATGGATCGGATTGATTTGCAAGTAGCAGTAAATCGCCTCAAACCAGAAGAAATTACCCGACAGCCGACGGGGGAGGAGTCAGCACCAGTACGGGAAAGGGTACAAACAGCACGCGATCGCACTCGTCATCGCTTCCAAGCTGAACCTCACCTCCATTGTAATGCTCAGATGCAGAGTGAGCAACTACGCCGTTTCTGTCAGCTGGATGATAGTTCCCGCAATTTACTAGAAGGAGCCATTCGCAAACTAGGTCTTTCCGCACGAGGAACCGATCGCATTCTGAAAGTAGCACGTACTATTGCTGATTTAGCTGGAGAAGATGACTTACAAACTCCCCATGTTGCTGAAGCGATTCAGTATCGCACGATTGATCGGATGCAGTGAATTAACAAGTAATGAGCATTAGAAGGCAGGAGGCTCCGAGGCAGGAGGCTCCGAGGCAGGAGGAACAAGAGTTTTTCTTGATTTCATTCACCCCTTCCGCCCTAAAAAGTAGCTGTAACTTGCTGCAAAACTTGCAATCCCTTTAAAGAACCTCGAATCAGGCGAGTAGCTGCTAAGGGTTGTCGTATCATACCCATAGCTAAGGGTAAACTTTGAAGTTTACCATCAGGACTAATGGCAAAATTCAGATCCGGGAGATCGTGATAGCAGTCATCACTAATAACACGTAGCATTGCTACTGCTACTCCTAGAGTTGATAGGATTTTTAAGACCGCATATCCTTCCATATCGACAACAGTAGCTTGGTACAATTGACCGAGTTGGCGTTTTTCTGAACTAGACCAAATTAAGCGATGGCTTGTGAGTCCTCTGACTAAAGAGACGCGGGGACGCGGAGACGCGGGGACGCGGAGAAAGGAATTTTCGGGCATAGTGGTAAAATTTTCTTCACCGGGATACTTTTGGATATGGTGCTGTATTAAGGTAGTTAATTCCCTATCTGTACCAATGGCTGATGGCAGAGTTGGTGAATCTGGTTGCAATTGGCGATCGCTTGCTGATAACGATCGCTCAGATTGAGGTGATGGACAAACACAATCCTGGTAGAGCACAATATCCCCAAGATGGTATTGAGCTGATAAACTGCCAGCTAGTCCCATCAGTAAGATTTTGGGGTGGGGATCAGTGGGGAATTGTTCACTTTTTCGCCATTGTGCTAAATAGCGGGTTACAGGTTCAGGACCAATGGGAATCGCCAGAACCTGAGGCTGGGGAGTGCTAATTTGGCTGAGTCCTCGATAAACTGCCTGATATTCTGCCCCTTGGGGAACTAGAATGGTATTGATAACTGACATAATATCAAGTTCGGTAGAATACTTACACTTCGGTGGCAATAAGGCTCCAACCCACCCATAACCCCTCCTGTGGAGGGAAACCGGAGGCTCTGAGGCTCTGAGGGAAGAAAGAAGGTTGCAAGGTATTCGGGAATTATAACTGTTTATCCTTTCCTTGATATTACAGAACGGAAAAAAAATGACCCACACACCAGTAAAACTAACCTTTGAGCAATACCTTGAATATGACGATGGTACAGATAACCGCTATGAACTATGCAATGGGGAGTTGATAGTAATGCCCCCAGAAAGTGAAGAAAATGGCTGGATAGCTGACTGGTTAAGGGATGAGTTTAGTCAATTCATCAAGCGCCGCTTAGTCAAGGTTAATCGCTACGAATTACAAGTTTTAGGCAAAAGACAAAATCGCTTCCCTGACTTAGTTGTGTTACGCTCCGAACACCTTGAGTTGACAAAGAAACGCCAAACTATCACCCTTGATATGTCGCCTCCACAGTTAGTTGTTGAGGTGGTCAGCCCCTACCGTAATCAGAAAGACGATAACTACAAACGTGATTACATTGAGAAGCGAGAGCAGTATGAGAGAAGGGGCATTCCTGAATACTGGATTATTGACCCACAAGCACAGTCAGTCACTGTACTGCTGTTGGTCAATGGTAAGTATCAAGCAACTGAATTCAACGGCAATCAGCGGATTGTTTCTCGGACTTTCCCTGAACTGAAGCTAACAGCAGCACAGATTTTGCAAGCAGGTTGAACATCTGCAATATGTCATCGTTATTTAGGTAGTGCGAGCATCTTGCTCGCGTTTGAGTCCAAGCGAGCTTGCGAGCAAGCATCGCGTTTGCGCAGCATTCCGAAGGAAAGCGTAAGCCTCACGGGGTGACAAGCGAATTGAAAAGCAGTCAGGGTTTGGGGTGTAGGGTGTAGGGTGTAGGGAAGAATGAAAGATTGACTCAACAACATACACCACATCAATTGCAGCTTGAGGACGAAATAATGCTCCTTGAAGTATCTATTGAGGCTAGCGAATTCTTTAGTCGTCACACGAGAGCTAAAATGAAGCAGGAAGTGAGCACCAATGTTACCTACGCTCAGCTTTGTTGCACTTGGGTGGCTTTGGGTAGGTATTATCGAACGGAAAGAAAAATGACCCACACACCAGTAAAACTAACCTTTGAGCAATACCTTGAATATGACGATGGCACAGACAACCGCTATGAAGTATTTGATGGAGAGTTAATACCAGTGCCACCAGAATCAGGTATCAATGGCTGGATTGCCTTATGGCTAATGTATCAGTTAGCCCAATTTGTTAATCCACAACTAATTAGACCCAATGCCTACGAATTGCAGGTTCCTGGAAATCCCCAGAACCGCTATCCAGACTTAGTAGTACTCAGAGAAGAACACCTTGCCCAAACCGCAAACCGGCAAACTATCACTCTTAATATGGCTCCCCCACAGTTTGTCGCTGAAGTCGTTAGTCCTTACAGAAACCACGATGATGAGAACTACCAACTAGACTATATTGATAAGCGACAACAGTATGAAAGAAGGGGCATTCCCGAATATTGGATTATTGACCCTCAAGCACAGTTAGTCACGGTACTGTTGTTGGTGAATGGTAGTTATCAAGCAACTGAATTCACTCCTCATCAGCGGATTGTTTCTTGGACTTTCCCTGAATTGGAGCTAACAGCTGAACAGATTTTGCAAGCAGGTTGAAAATCTGCAACATGTCATCTTTGTTCAGGTAGTGCGAGCAAGATGCTCGCGTTTGACTCCAAGCGAGCTTGCGAGCAAGCATCGCGTTTGCGCAGCATTCCGAAGGAAAGCGTAACGCACCGCCAGTAATAAGCATTATATCAAGGAAAGGATAAACAGTGATAATTCCCGAATACCTTGCAACCTTCTTTCTTCCCTTCTTTCTTACCTTCTGCCTTCTGCCCTCTGCCTCGGAGCCTTATTGCCTCCAAAGTGTAAGTCATCAAACGAACATGATATTAGAGCCTATAACAATTCCACAGAGCCTACAGGTGCACAACTATTCCATACTATCATGGCAGTGAAAGAAAAAGGCTAGACTCTATAATTCGCAATGGTTACGCACTGGAGTTGAGACAAGGTGAGGAGTGCGAAAAATCACCGTGCATCGGCAGGAAGCCCATTCCTTCTCTAGATGGGAGGGATAGCTGCCCGCCGCTTTGCCGAGCGTTGCTC
>JAAHGR010000589.1 GCA_010672425.1 Symploca sp. SIO2E6 | reverse complement strand
ACTATAGGATGTTGTAGATGCTGAACACAGAGAAATACTACAGAATCCTTGATCTGGAACCAGAAGCTTCGCCAGAGGAGATTCATCAGGGCTACCTCGATTTAACCTGGGTATGGCATCCTGACCGCTTTGTGGGTCACCCTCGTCTGCAAAAGAAGGCTCACTACAAGCTGCAAGAAATCAATGAAGCTCATACTCAGTTGCGGTCTTTACAACCACGAACCTGGAAAAGAAGAAATCCCCCTACTAAATCTCGACCCCAGCCTAAGCCTTCTTCTGCTAGGCAATTTCAGAAGTCGCCCTTGCAAAGTCAACCAGCAAAGCCTACTGAGAGAAAAGACTTCAGAGAAAAGAGGAGGCATCAACCGGTAGAACCGGTGAGGTACAAATGTTCTAAGCTTGATGATTGGCTCGATTGAAGTAATGAGCGCCTAACGGCGAGTTCAAAGTTCAAAATTCAAAATTCAAAATTGATTAATCGCTGAAAAAGAAGTAATGAGTAATGAGTAATGAGTAAGTGAGGGCGACCGCTTGGTACAACAACTCGCTCCTAGCTAATAATTAATTATGGATAATTAACTCAAAACTTGTTACTTGTTACTTATTACTTATTACTTATTGATAAGTAGGTATTTCTCCGGAATTCAAGCGCTGCTGATAATCTTGGAGGTCTGCTGCTACTTCTCCAGATAGCAAGTAGCAACCAAGCAGGTTGGGAAAAGCCATAGCAAAGAGCATCATGTCGCTGAAGTCAATTACTGCTCCGAGGTTGACGATTGAGCCAAGGAAGACGCAAAGCACAAACACAACCTGGAAAACAATGATACTTCTATCACTAAACAGATATCCCCAGGCTTTCTCCCCGTAGTAACTCCAGGAAATCATCGTGGAGAAGGCAAACAGGGTAACTGCGATCGCTAGGATAATTGGAAACCAACTAACTACTTGTCCAAAGGCTTCTGAGGTTAGCTGTGCGCCTTGGACATCAGATTGATAGACGCCGGTAATGACGATTACCAAAGCGGTCATATTACAGATGACAATGGTATCAATGAAGGGTTCGAGTAAGGCGACAACTCCTTCTCTGACTGGTTCATCTGTACGAGCTGCAGAGTGAGCGATCGCGGCGGAGCCTAAACCTGCTTCATTGGAGAAGCCACTGCGTTTAATTCCTTGGACGATAACACCAATAATACCACCCTCAATAGCTTTGGGGGAGAAGGCTTGGCTGATGATAGTCCCGAAAGCGCCTGGGACTTGGGGAAAGTTGGTAATGATGATCCAAAGGCAAGCAAGGATATAGATAATTGCCATTGCTGGTACGAGTTTGCTCGTTACTGCTGCAATCCGGTTAATGCCACCAATAATTACTACTCCTACTATGGCAGCAACAATTAAGCCGTAACCCCAATTTGGTAAAGCAGGGATAACCTCAGCAATAGCTGCATAGGATTGGTTGGCTTGGAACATATTGCCCCCACCTAAGCAGGCGAGAATACAGAAGATGGAGAAAAGGACGGCAAGAGTTTGTCCTAGGGGACGCAGTCCTCGGTCTGATAGGGTCTTGGAGAGGAAGTACATCGGTCCACCATCAACGGAGCCATCTGCTCTGATTCTCCGGTACTTGAGAGCGAGGGTACATTCGGTAAATTTGCTGCTCATGCCGAAGAAGCCGCCGAGGGTCATCCAGAAAACGGCTCCTGGCCCCCCTGTCTGAACTGCAATTGCTACACCGGCAATGTTACCTAACCCAACTGTTCCCGATAGCGCTGTTGCCAGAGCTTGGAAGTGAGAAACGTCTCCCTCATCATTGGGGTTATCGTATTTCCCTTGTACTACGTCGATCGCGTGTTTGAAGAAACGGATATTGATGAAGCCGAAGCGAATGGTGAAGAAAATGCCTCCAATGATTAACCAGACAACGATGAAGGGGAAGCCAGCAATCTCAAAAAAGAATACTTTTGCCAAGACTTCCACAATTGCTGAGAAAATAGCATCAAGACTAGCTACAAAACCTCCTGATGCCTCTTCGTCTTGAGCGAGGACTCTAGTGGGGATAGCGATGGTTAGAATGAGAAGCAATAATGACAGATATCGGCGACCTTTTCCACAGATGAGCCATTGCCTCAGGGGATGAATTCCTGGACTTTGTTGAACTTTAATTTTGACCTGTTTGTGTTTTGTCATGGGGGAGTAGAACTCAAATGTTATTTGACCTCTGGATGAAATTTTAGATTTTAGATTTTAGATTTTAGATTGAATTAATACAAGTCTTCCATTGCATGGAATTTTGGATTTTAGATTCAATCAATGCAAGTCTCCCATTCGTTTATGGCATCGACTTGGGCGTTAAAGCTTATAGCTGATAGCTTTTCAGCGATTATACTGTAGAGTGCTTGTTATTTAAGTGATAATTTATACTAAAGTCAGTCTAGGTAGTTTATAAGGGGAATTATCGGGCAGGATTGGTAATAGATTCTCTAAACTGCACCGAAGTCTGTCACATTTTATACAAAAATATCTTTTCGTCCTGTAGAGGTGTATTGCATACGCCTTATGCTCAGATCTTGCACGCCTGCCCAAAAAATCCGGTTTTCAACATTAGGTGCAAGATCTGAGTTCTGTGGCAATTTTCCACCAAATGAACCATGTAGGGGCGGGTTCACCTAACGCTTGGGGAATTAACGATAATTTAAATAAACCCGCCCCAGCCCATTCTGCCTTAAATCAATATCTCGGCTAGTGATAAGTAACCACAAAGACACAAAGAACACAAAGAACATAGGATTTGTTCCCTAGCAACATTGGATATTTGGTGATTGAAGTTTCCTTGTCATTACTTGATCGCTGGTTCAATTTAATTTTAAATGTGGTTGACTGAATCTTGTTCGACTTAATCCCAATGCTTCTTGCCAAGTGATTTTCTCTCCAACTTCCTCTAACTCACATCTTGCACCAGTACAAAAATACTTAATACTGTAAGCCAGAACAATCAATTTCGGTACGGAAAACGTCCAATCTTATCACTATTGCAAGAGTGCCTATTGCAATAGTGCCTATTGCCTACCTCCACAAGTATGTTTTCGGGAGGAGTGCAAGATCTGAGTCTAATACTTATTCAGTATGCTTTGCATAACCTCTTACTTATTACTTATTACCAAAGTCAATCGATTTATTCAGCAAACCCTAACTAGCAACTTACGTTACTACTGCCATAAATGTGCCATTATCAATCATGGTTGAGAAAAGGTGAACTCTGGCTCCCTGTTCCGATGCTTGGGTTCCACGATTCCAAAACTCCTTGACTTGATTTTTGAGAGCGACAGAGGATTCTTTACAGGTAGATTTTGATTTAAGAAGTTCATCTGAAAAGATCTCCTGACAGATATTCCGATAAGACCTGTTGTTAGAGGATTCTGCCAACAGTAATTCTTTTTTTTCTAAATCTGCTCTCTGACTAAATTCTTCTACCACCACCTGAATCTGCTCATTACTCCTTTCTGAGAGTTTCTCAATTACCCGATAGATGTTGTATAAACTATCTGCTTGGGATCTTAGGGAACCATGAAGTTTTGATTTTTCCCAGGCTGTGACAAAGTAGCAAAGTATGTTCATCAGTTTTTCCGAGTCTGGGGACTGGAGATTTTGCTGCTCTACTAATAATTCTGACCAAAGCCTTTCCCCTTCGGCAATGAAAATATGGTAGCTAGCATTACAGGAAGTAAATTTCACTCCAGGTTTAAATAAGAGTTTCCTGGCAGATTCAATTAGCTGTTGGGCTGCTTCAAGATTACCAAGACGAGAATAGAGACGACTGCTGTAGCAGAGGCAACGGACTGCTCTTTGACGATGGCCAATTTGGGCTGAGTAGTGGCCGGATTTGATAAATTTGTCTATGGCACTTTTGAGGGATTTCTTCTTGTTGGAGGGACAAGCATAAAACTCCGCTAACCCAAACACATGCCAAAATAAACTTGCCGCCAGATAGACATCAAAATCGATAATGCCGGTATTATGTTTCTCGGCATACTCTGATAATTCTTGGATGGGTTCCTGTAATATCTCGATGGATGATCCTGAACGCCATTCTTGCTCACGCAGAAAGTTTTTATGGTCAACCATCAGGTCGAAGAACATCCGTGATGCTTCATATAAAATGGTTGTGGGTATGAGGTGACGACTACTGGTCTTGGTCAGTTCACCACGATATAGTTTGTTCCGCAGGTCAACTAATTTCTCATGGGCTCGTTCCAACTCTCCCTGACTAAGATAGGCATAGGTGAGAGTTGTTTGGGCTAGTAGGTTTTTCTGATCTAGGCGTGTCTGATAATTATCAAGATACTTCAGGAGTTTTTTGGGTCGCTCTTTCTTGAATAAGATTTTTTTGAGGTTTTTGATCTCGTTGACAAGGTCTTTAGTATCCTCTGTGATATCCTTAGTTCTTGCTCCCACCCCACTAGTTGCTTCTCCATCCCTAGCCAAAATGTTTCTACTTTCATGCTCTCCATAGTTGTAGACACTATATATATAGTTATAAAGCTCTTGATCAACCTGGGCACTCCTAGAGCAAATATCGAGAAAAGTCGAGAGGGTCTCCCCATCGTTGAACTGTTCTGAAAACCAACTCAAGGCAGCAGAAGCCGTAGCCTGAAGACAGCCCAAAATGAGATTCTGTTCTACCCAAAGTCCTTGATAGATTTTATCTTCTTCATCAATCAAAGTGGCGGAACTTCGGGTGAGGCTGTCGGTTCTATCCCCTAAGGCTCGCACAAATAAGCCACCTAATTTAAGGGTTCTGGAACCATTGGCAACTAAAGATTCAGAGAGGAAGTAGCCTAATCCATTAGATAAGGCGACGAGGATAGATTCCAGGTGTGTACAGGCACAAGCATAGCTAAAGGTAACTCGCTGGAGTTCTTTTCCTGTGGTATCTTCTTGGTAGCTATCTCTGAGGTTAAATATTATCGAGGCGTTGATTACAGGGGGAAAGGTAGGG
>JAAHGR010000588.1 GCA_010672425.1 Symploca sp. SIO2E6 | reverse complement strand
GGAAGGTCTACAGCAATTCCTTGATATCCCTTCTGGGCTAAAAGTTGGAGAGTGCCAATCTCTTGCCATGTCTGGGCACTAAAGCTAGCTCCATGCAGCAACAATACAGTTTTAGCAGTGGTTGCTCCAACTGCTAGATAATGAATCTTAGTCCCTTGAATTGTCAAATATTGAGAGTTGATACTTATGTTCATTATGGAAGTAATGGAATGTATGTTAAATTGTTAAATTGAGAATTGTTAAATTGTTAAATTGTTAAATTGTTAAATTGTCATGGGGTGGTGAATCTAACTTGTTTTGGTATAATGGTCAACTAATTCAGGGTAATAGCTTGGAACTAGCAATTAATGATCCAGGCTTACTTTATGGTGCTACGGTGTTTACCACCCTACGAGTTTATAATCAATCCCTGGCACATCCACTTACCAATTGGAGAGGGCATTGCGATCGCCTAGTGAGTAGTATACAGGCTTTTGGCTGGCAGCTACCGGATCAGCAGCGGTTAGAACAAGGTGCAGAAGCATTATTACCCTCGTTTCCTGTAGTACGAATTACGATCTTTCCTGATGGACGGGAATGGATTACTGGACGCTATTTACCAGGAGACCTAACTCAACGTCAACAACAAGGAATTATTGCTTGGTTGGCAGATACTCCAGAATTACTGCGTTCGTTACCTGCTCATAAAACTGGCAACTATCTAACAGCGTGGCTGGCACTCCAGCAAGCAAGACAACAAGGGGCATCCGAAGCAATTTTAGTCGATGCTACGGGTAATTGGCTCGAAACTAGTACTGGCAACCTTTGGGGTTGGCAAGACGGCTGCTGGTGGACACCAGCTTTAGCTACGGGAATTTTACCAGGAATTGCGCGATCGCAACTGATTAGCTGGCTACAGCAGCAAGGATTGGTTGTGCAAGAGGCAGCTTGGAACCAAGAACGGCTGTTAGGATTCAAAGCGATCGCTTACACTAACAGTGTTGTAGAAGTAATTCCCATCCACACTGTCCTCACCCCACAGCAAACCCTAACCTACGAATCATCTCATCCTAGTCTAGAGCAATTGCGGAGCTTTTTTAGATTTTAGATTTTAGATTTTAGATTTTAGATTTACTCTCTTCCTTCTACAATTCTAAATTGTCCTTTGTACCAATGACCAATGACCAATGACCAGGTAGAAATCTCTGTAGTAGTTCCTGTTTACAATGAAGAGTCTAATCTTGACTACCTGTTTGAGCGTCTGCTGTTAGTGCTCAATAGGATGAACATTGACTACGAGATTATTTGTGTCAATGATGGCTCCCAAGACAATACCCTCAAGTGTTTGATTGAATATCACCGTCATCATCCCGAGATTAAAATAGTCAATTTATCCCGCAACTTTGGCAAAGAAGTTGCCCTTACTGCCGGAATTGACTATACTGATGGTGGTGCTGTTATTCCTATTGATGCAGACCTACAAGACCCTCCGGAATTAATTGAGCAACTAGTAGCCAAATGGCGTGAAGGTTATGATGTCGTCTATGCAACGAGGCGATCACGTCAGGGTGAAAGTTGGGTCAAACGCTTTACCGCTAGGTCTTTTTACCGTACAATTGGCTGGATGAGTCCTGTTCCCATCCCTAGGGATACGGGAGACTTTCGCTTACTGGACAGGCGGGTAGTGGAGGCTCTCAAGCAGATGCCAGAACGGACTCGGTTTATGAAAGGTTTGTTTGGTTGGGCAGGTTTTAAGCAAACTTCTGTCCCGTTTGACCGGGAACCCCGCCTCAATGGTAACACTACTTGGAACTATTGGCGTTTGTGGAACTTCGCCATTGATGGTATTACTTCCTTTAGCTTTCTTCCCTTGAAAGTCTGGAGCTATATTGGTTTAGTGATTTCCTTACTTGCCTTCCTCTACGCTACCTTTTTAGTGATTCGGACTTTAATCTTGGGAATAGATTTACCTGGTTATGCTTCCTTAATGGTGACAGTTCTGTTTTTGGGAGGTATCCAGCTAATTACCCTTGGTATCATTGGTGAGTACCTAGGAAGAGTCTATGAAGAGGTTAAAGGACGCCCACTTTATTTGGTGCGAGACTTTTATGGCTTCGACAAAAATCACCGATTAAACTTAGTAAGGTCTACATCAGGGCAAGTGGTCATGGGTGATGACTCCAGATAAACATCAAAACCAAGAAAATCTTAGAAAGCTAAAAGTCAGTGCCACAACGCCAGAGGCAAAATTAATTGAAAATCCAGAAACACGTTTTCCACGGGAAGAGGCTAAAGCAATTGATAAAGCCCAACAAGTAATGAATGACCTGTATCGAGAACAAGCTGAATACGGTGATGGCAGTTGTGCATTTATGGCAATGAAAGAACAATTTGAAGGGGGTGTAGGAAATGAACCGAAGTCACTGAAAAAGAATACGCTTCACGAGCGCAAGTGTAGAGAATATATTAAAGGACTAAAAAAGCACCTGCCACATGTGCCTCCAGAAGCTACGCAAATAATCCAAAATGAAATCCAAAAGATAGAACAAGCACTACAGTGTGCTGAAGATTCTAAAAACGACAACGATCCAAAGATTCCTGCTTGGGCAAAACCTTGGAAATATCAGTTAGGAAAATAAAAATGGATACTCTTAAACGACTCAAGGACTTTAAATCAACCTATACAGGCATCAATTGGCGTGACATGAAATTCCCTCCTTCTATCAAACCAAACGATTCTTTAAGTTTCTGCGATTTGCGATCTGCCAGATTCGATAAACTAGACTTATCAAATGTGGAGTTTTTTGGCTGTCTTTTAAATGGAGCATCCTTTCGGGAAGCCATTTTGCACGAAACCAAGTTTTTGTACTGTTTTTCTTCTCCTGATTATGCACCTACAGATTTTATAACTGGTATATTGCGAAACGTAAAAGTACAAAATTCTCATCTTATATCATGTTTATTCGATGCTGAAAGTAAACCAATTTTTGCTAATTTATCTTGGCCATCAGAAGTCTTGGCTGCGGCCACAAAAATGCTTTCGGAACGAAATGACCTTAGATACGATGCAGTCGAAGAACTTGGAAATTTAGGTAATCCTGTGGCGAGTCCGATTTTGGGTTGTATGCTTGCTGACCCAGAATGGGATGTGCGAGCAAGTTCCTTTGAAGCATTACAAAAACTAAGCCCTTGGGACTTTATTGACAAAGATTTAATACTATTGAAATGGATGTTATTAAGTTTAGGAGATAAACATTCTATTGTTCGTCATAAAGCCAGTGAGCTGATTGAAACCTTATCCCAAAATAACATAAATCTATTATTTCGTTCAATTGATGAAATGAGCCAGTCACCCTTATTGGAGCAACAACTCACAGCAGTAGGCATTGCCATTGAACTTAATGAAATCGATGAGCAATACTTGAGTTTACTGGAACGAGATGACCTGAAAAGGATACTCCTTATACCTTGAACCTTCTTTTTTTACTTCTGCCTTCTGCCTTCTGCCCTGGAGCCTTATTGCCACCAAAGTGTAAGTATTCTACGAACTTGATATAAGTTATGTCCTACAGCGATTTTACCTTAGAAACTGCCAAGAAAAAGCTACATCTACTTGTGAGTGAACAGGTAGGTTTATTTGCGGAGGCTCCTGATGTACAGCCGAGTGCCTTATTAAAAGAAACACTAGATTATAACTTGCCTTTAGCACTTGCGATTAATACAGAAAAATCTCGCTCTGAATTGATTATTGCGCCGATCTTGGTGGAACTCAGACGACAATTTCAATCTAAAATTAGTCTGTTTTCTGGGGTGGAGTTCAACGTTGAGCCAACCTTAGGACTTAACGGAATTTGTGACTTCCTGATGAGTTCCTCCTCAGAACAGTTACTCATCAGTGCACCAGTGATTACCATTGTAGAAGCAAAGAAGGAAAACCTTAATGCTGGACTAGGGCAGTGTATTGCCGAGATGTTTGCCGCCCAACTCTTTAACGCCAAAAAGGGCAATGACATTTCCATCATTTATGGTGTGGTCACTACGGGTAACATTTGGAAGTTTTTACGCCTTACCAATTCTGTCATTGAAATTGACTTGATGGAATACCTCATCAATCCAATTAGCAAAATTCTAGGCATTCTGTCCCTGAGCATTCAAAGAAGTTAAGGCGAGATATGAACAGAAGAACGATTTTCCCTATATTCACAAATTTTTCAATTTGTCAAGCATTATTAATAGACCGACGCTCTCCTCCTCGAAGCTTAGGATAAACTAGGATTTGAGGAGGGTTAAAGCCCGACTAAGCTGCTATATAAGAGAAAAAGATGCCCTTACTCGAACAGATTCAAAAAGATCTGGCATCTCTGCCAGAAGATGCCCAACAGATGGTTATTTATTTTATTTGCTTCCTGAAACAATATTACAAAAATTCCCCAACCTGCTCAACCAAACCCTTCAATCTGGACAACCAGCCTTTTGTCGGAATGTGGCAAGACCGCCCCGATATGCAAGACAGCACAGCCTGGGTGCGACAAATCCGAAAACAACAGTGGCAACGTTAATATGACTCATCTTTTGGTTGATACCGATATCCTAATCGACATTGCTAACAACGATGAAACTGCAAAAAAACGATTGGTAGATGAAAGCCAAACACAAATTTTGTGCATTTCTAGCATTACCGCAATGGAACTGGTTATCGGCTGTCGCAATAAAACTGAGCAGCAAGCCTTAGATAATTTCTTGGAGCAGTTTGAAGTCTGTCCGCTGACTGAAAAAATCTCGAATCAGGCTATTGAGCTAATTCAGACTTATGCTCTCAGTCATGGTATGTTGATTCCAGATGCCTTGATTGCGGCAACTGCTATTTCCAATAACATGGCTTTGTTAAGTAAAAATCAGCGTGACTATCGTTTTATTCAAAACCTTAACTTGTTGCCCTACCCCTAAGAAACACTGAACTTAAGCTGCTCAGAAACATTACTAGAATTGCCGGTCCCCCTCTAAGGAGGGGTTAAGGATGGGTTCTGCC
>JAAHGR010000587.1 GCA_010672425.1 Symploca sp. SIO2E6 | reverse complement strand
TAATGAGTAATGAGTAATGAGTAATGAGTAATGAGTCAAGATTTCATGTTTTGATTCCTGGGTGAAAGTACAACGTGGAAAATCGCTAAAACCTAACACCTAACACCTAACACCTAACACCTAATACTTACCAGATGCGCATTTTAGATCCGAATCAATCCTATACATTTAGTAAAATCTTTGAATTAAGGATTCGTCCTGATGACCTAGCCAATGAGTTTGGCTATGGCTTGACTCGTAAGCGTTTGCAATTGCCTCAATATCAGCTTGAATTAGAGCATTTAGAATATCTTAAAAATCACATTGAGGTAGTACTTCCTTACATTGATTTGGCCAACGAAACCTCTCGACGAGAAGTTTTGATTTCACAGGTAGTTTTGCAGTTAGTTGCCTACACTAAAGCTCAATTGAGAATTGAGTACTCCATCAAAGTTAATGAGCAATTACAAGGTTACTTGGATTATCTGTTCAGAAGTCAAACAGAGTTGCTAGTAATTGAAGCCAAGCGCGAAGATCTAGACTATGGTTTTACACAACTTGTAGCAGAAATGATCGCCCTCGACCAGTGGGATAGGACTCCTGAACAATCAATTCTGCTTGGTGCAGTAACTACTGGAACTATTTGGCAATTCGGTCGTTTGTCTCGAGCAACGAAAGAAATTGAGCAAGGATTAGATCTTTATCGAGTTCCCGATGATCTAGAGCCACTCATGCGTATTCTTGTTCAGGCTCTTGTTGCTTAGAGTAATGAGTAATGAGTTATGAGCGCCTAACTAATGGCGCGACACACCTAAAAATGTAGGTTGGGTGAAACGTTCGCGTAGCGTCTCCGAAGGAGAAGTGAAACCCAACGCAACACACAAGAAATGTTGGGTTACGCTAGCGCTACACCCAACCTACTTATTCCACCATTTTAGCTGTGTCACGACACTAAGGCAAGCTATTGGGATCAACTCCCAATTGTAGGAGGCGATCGCGTAACTGTTGGATCGTAACTTCTGCATTATCTGCCCTTTGTCGTTCTTGTTCAACTTTCTCCTCTGGCGTGGGAATCCAATTGCCCATGGCATCGTAAAAGCGCAACCACTTTCCTTTTACTTCCTCATAACTTCCCTCCCATAAACCCAAACCCAAGCCTAACTCTTCCAACCACAGTGTTCCTTGGGATAGTTCTAATTCTTCATATTTCCCCGATTGCAACACAAAAGCGCGAAACTTATTGTCATAACGATCATAGATAACGTAATAAGGAACTTGTAGAATTTCTTCGTACACTTCCCATTTCGTTGGTCGTTTTCGGTGTTTCCGGTCTGTCAATCCTAAATCTTCGTCCTCTGTTCCAGGGGACAACAACTCTACCACCAAAAATGGAGCTACAACTTCATGCCACATTACATAGCTCAAGCGTAATTCTTGCTGATTCGTACTGCGCTGAGCACCTAAGGCTAAGAACCAATCCGGTCGCTTGTACCACAAAGGGTGCTCGCTATCGTAGTACAGATTGAGATCTTTGGCAATAAAATAATCCTTCTGAGAGTAATTAGGAGATTGACAGGTATTTTTCAATAAATTCGGTTGCACATCATGAAATTCATCCACTAAACCAGGTTCCTCCGGGTCTTCGCTAGGTAAATCATACATTGTGGGCAAAGATTTTTGCCTGGATTGGGACGGTTGAAGTTGAACCATGATTAGGTGGTAGGTGTTAGATAGTTTATATGCGCACACCTTATCCATTGTTTATGATATTAGCAAAAAGTAATTGGGATTGCAAGTAATAGGAGAACAATACCAAATCCGGCACAGATACCCCGGTTATGTCCTACCCGTAGAGACGCAATACTGCTCGGATAAGCTTATATCAAGTTTGGTTGAATACTTACACTTTGGTGGTAATGAGCCTCCTGCCTCCTGCCTCCAGTTTATCGAGAGCAATGAACAAATGCTTAACTACTTGCCAATACAGAAGCGACTAAAAATGCGATCAAGTATCGATTCGGTAACTTCCTCCCCAGTGATTTCTCCTAAAGCTTGAATTGCCCCTCGCAGGTCAATTGTCCAGAAATCGAGGGGTAATTGTTGGGCAATTGTCTGTTGCACTTGCTCCAGAGATATTTTGGCTCTAGTTAAGGCAGCGGTTTGTCGTTGGTTAATCGCTAACTCCAAGTTAGCAGCTTGGAGGTTATCAGTATGTACCGCTTCCAGAATAGCTGTTTCCAGGTGATTAATGCCTTGGTTGAAAGCGGCAGCAGTAGGAACTATCTGGCTAATTGCCTCGGGAAAAGAGACGGCATCTGCCGGGGTGAGGTCAGTTTTGTTAATCACCAGAATCAGGGGACGATGTTGTACCTGTTCGTAAATTTCCTGATCCGCAGCTGTCCAGCCAGTTATGGCTTCGATCACTAGTAAAACTAAATCAGCGGTTTGAGCCACATGGCGCGATCGCTCTACTCCCAATTTCTCTACTCGATCAGCAGTTTCCCTGATTCCCGCAGTATCCAGCACTTGTACTGGTATGCCGCCAACTACTAACTGAGATTCTACCACATCGCGGGTCGTACCAGGAAGTTCGGTGACGATCGCGCGATCGCTTTGACTCCAGGCATTGAGTAAACTAGATTTTCCCACATTGGGACGTCCGACTATGGCTACTTTTAAGCCTGTGCGTAGCAGTTGACCTCGGTCTGCTGTTGCCAGGATACTCGTAACTTGCTCCACTACCTGTTTAACTTGGGTGACTACCTCCCCCTCATCCAAGGGGGGCAAATCTTCCTCAAAATCAATCCTAGCTTCAATTTCAGCCAAAATGTCCAAACAGGTGCCTCGCAGTTGCTGGATGGGTACAGCCAGTTTACCTTGCAAACCTGCAAGAGCAGCTTGAGCCGCAGCGGGGGAACGAGAGCCAACCAACTCTGCTATACTTTCGGCTTGAGTGAGATCCACTCGTCCATGCAAAAATGCTCGCAGGGTAAATTCTCCTGGCTGAGCCAATCTGGCTCCTTGTTCTAAGCACAATTGCAATACTTGCTGGACTAGTATAATCCCGCCGTGGCAGTGGAACTCTACTACATCTTCACGAGTATAGGAACGAGGTGCTTGCATAATGAGCAGTAGTGCTTCATCTACCACTTGTTGGGTTTGGGGATGGCGTAGATAACCGTAGAGAATTCGGTGACTTTCCCACACCTGATGTCCCGGCGCTTGGAATAGGGTACGAGCGATCGCTAGCGCTTCTGAACCCGAGAGCCGCACAATACCGATACTACCTTGTTGGGGCACAACTGCTGTAGCGATCGCGACAATAGTTTCACTGGGTACGAATTTTTTAACCATCGGGTTGTGCATAATGTCTAAGTACTATATAAGCGTGTTTGAGTGCAAAAAAACCCTATACCTTTATAGAAATTTTAGGTCAATATCGTATTCCCATCTTTGCTTACTCTCCTGAAGAATTACGCCAATAATTAGGACAGGTTGTACTTTTTATCGTCAAGGTAAGGGAAATCAAAGTAGTATTTATCTAGTAACAAATAAGTAATTAATGGTATAATCACTTTAGATTTTAGTAGAAATAGTTATCGGCCAAAAGTATGATTAAAGCGCAACAAAGTGCTGAGTATGATTCACCTTGGAAAGAGGCAATTGCCTTGTATTTTCCATCTTTTATTGACTTCTTCTTCCCACAAATTAATTCTGCCATTGATTGGAGTCGAGGACATGAATTTCTCGATAAAGAATTTCAGCAGATTGTGCGAGATACAGAAACAGGACGCCGAGAAGCAGATAAATTGGTCAAGGTTTGGTTAAAGGATGGAGAAGAAACTTGGATTCTCATTCACGTTGAAGTCCAAAGTCAAAGGGAGACTATCTTTGCCGAAAGAATGTATATTTACAATAGTCGCATTTATGATGTCTATCGTCGCTCCGTTTTGAGTTTAGCCGTTCTAGCGGATGAACACGCCTCTTGGCGTCCCAATCAATACCAGCGTAAAGTTTTAGGCTGCGTCGTCTCACTAGAGTTTCTCATCGTCAAGCTGTTGGACTATTCGATAGAAACTCTCTTAAGTAGCGATAATCCTTTTGCGATTATCGTTAATGCTCATCGCGAGACACAAGCTACTCACAATAACCCCAACAGTCGTTATCGAGAGAAACTGAGGATAGCCAAAAGTCTCTATCAAAGGGGTTATCAAAAATCTGATATATTAGAGTTGTACCGACTCATCGACTGGATGATGACGTTACCGAATCAGTTACAAAGTGGATTCCAAAGAGAAATTAAAGATTTCGAGGAGGAAAATCAAATGCCTTATGTAACTACAATTGAACGTTGGGCACGTCAAGAAGGATTGGAACAAGGTCTTGAACAAGGCATTGAACAAGGTCTTGAACAAGGTATTCTCCAAAAGAGTCGGGAGGCGATTTTGGAGGTATTAGAAGTGCGTTTTGGTTCTGTGCCAGAGGAGTTGGCTACATCCCTCAATCAAATTCAGGAAGATTCAGTTCTTACTTCTCTGCATCGACAGGCGATTACCGTGGCTTCCCTGGAAATGTTCCAAGAATTGGTCAACAGAATTTAAAACAAGCGATCGCTTTCCTCTTATGCTACAACTATTCGATAGCTAAAGAGGATGCGATCACTAGAGTACAAAATGGGAGAAAAATAGCAATAGTGTATCCTAGGATAGAGAGCACAAGGATTTGAAGATGATAAGTACCACGGAAATGAAAGTCAATCTGCCCCTTGGATTGTCCGAAAATGAAGCCAAACTACTCCTGCTTACAGTGTAAGAGGGTTTATTGTCCACGGTTCTATATACTCCTTAGTTTCTCCGCATACTAAATGAGGATTGTATTTTGAGGTTGGTAAGTTTACCTTTGCCACGTAGAATGTTGAGGGATTAGGATTATCTAGACGCAAGTCAAATAACTGATGCATCATGCCTGATAATTTTGTGTGCGTTTTAGCCCCTATCCGCTATTTGGTAGCATAACAAAATTATCAGGCATGA
>JAAHGR010000586.1 GCA_010672425.1 Symploca sp. SIO2E6 | reverse complement strand
TATTGAATTATGTAGAATGTAGAAACCGGGTTTCTAGTGACCAGAGAGATTTTAGATTTTAGATTTTAGATTTTAGATTTTAGAATTGAAGAAGAAAACGGTCACAAGACCCTAAATTTATTTATGGGGTAAATCTAAAATCTTCAATCTAAAATCTTCAATTGCTTCACGCTATCAACGAGAGATCAAGGCTCTGACAAGAGAAACCCGGTTTCTTGACCAAAGCCCTAGAAAGGCTCTGTTTTGATTTGAACTAGCAAGGCTTCCAAATTCGCCAGCCGCTTCATCTTAGTTAACAAAGCCTGAGCAACTTGAGTAGGTAAAAGAACAAATAGGGGAATTTTTAACAAAACCTTCCAGATAATGCGCTTCTGGAGCAGGGAGGGGTCATTAATGAGAGCATACCAAAAAAACTTGGCGGCGATTAAGCCTTTACGTCTTTCCGGTAACCCAGCTAAACTCTTCCAAGTAAGACCCTTATAGCGATTAGCCAGACAAGTCTGCTTCAGGTGCTGGATAGATTCAGGTGCCCTAGCAAAACCTTCTTCAATCACTCGTAAACTAGCCATTTCCATCCGCTCCACATTAGCAGACCAGGAGTTAGCAGAAACCCGATACAATACCTGTACAGACGGTACTGCCACAAAATGATACTGAGCTGCTAACCGCAACCACATCTCCCAATCCTGAGCCGCTGGCAAAGATTCATCAAAGTTACCGACCCTTTGTAAAGCAGAGGTGCGAATTAAAGGGTTAGAGCCACTGCCAACAAAATCAGATAACAACAGCCGAGCATAAACATCCCCATTAAAATTAAATTGGGGTCCTGGTCGTAAATATTGACCAGATTCATTAATATAATCAGTCCAGCTATAAGCTACTGCCGCTTGTGGGTTGCCCTGAAGTGCCTGTAATTGAGCTTCTAACTTATCAGCCTTCCAAAGATCATCGGCATCTAAGCAGGAAATATATTCACCAGTAGCCTGAGCAATACCACGATTACGGCTTTTCTGGGGACCTGCATTGGGGTAAGAAAATACCCGTATCCGAGGGTCAGATATGCTAGAAACCACCTCCAAGGTTGAGTCTTGGGAACCGTCGTTAATTACTAGGAGCTCAAAATCACTAAAAGTTTGGTTCAAAACTGAGTTAATAGTCTCTTGGATTGTCTTTTGAGCGTTATAAGCTGGAATAATTACAGATATAGTTGGCATCTTAATAATTAGGTATTAGGTGTTAGGTGTTAGGTATCAAAAACCTTACTTGTCTACTGCTCCCTTCCTTGGAGGGGTTGGGGGTGGTCTCCTTCCTTGTCTGATCTTCACGCCCAATGTTAAAAACCGACCCTTATGAACCAGCTCCCCAGCTCCTTATTTCACACTAATGCTAGTATAATTTATGTGGATAAGTAACGTACTAATATCAGCAAGTCTAGGCTGTTTATTTAAGAGTGCTTCAGCTTGCCTAGGCGGTAGCAAAGACAAAATAAGAATTTTCAACAGCACTTTCCAGGTTACTCGCCTCCGAAACATAGTAGGGTCATTTTTCAAAAAACACCAGAAAAACTTAGCTGCTGCTCGAGCTTGGCATTGTGCTGCCGGTCCTTCTAGAGCTCTGAATGTGTGGTATTTGCAGCTATTAGCAATACTAATTTTTTTGAGATACTGTAGAGATGCAGGAGCCTGAGTAAAAGCTCGCTTAATCACTTGTAATCTTGAGGTTCCCGCTTGAGCAACATTAGCAGAAATCGCCTGAGCAGAAACTCGATATAAAATTTGAGGGTGGGGTACTGCCACAAAATAATATTTAGCAGCTAACCTTAAAAATAGTTCCCGATCCTGTCCAGCGGCAATAGATTCATCAGAATCACCGATGTCCCTTAAAGCTTGCTGGCGAATTAAAACATTAGAGCCATTTTCCAAAAAGTTCACTACCAATAGCTGGGCATAAACATCCCCAGAAACAGAAATATGACTACCTGAGCGCAAAAATTGTCCAGTTTCGTCGATACAATCAGTCCAACTGTAAGCAACCGCCGCTTCAGGATTGGCTTGTAAAGCGTGCAATTGTAATTCTAGTTTATCTGGTGTCCAGAGATCATCCGCATCGATAAAGGAAATATACTCACCCCTAGCACGAGCAACTCCCCGGTTACGACTGGCAGCTAAACCAGCATTCGGGAAAGAAAATACCTGCAATCGAGAGTCCTTAACACCAGAAACCACTTCTAATGTGGCATCTTGGGAACCATCGTTAATAATGATAAGTTCAAAATCAGCAAAAGTCTGCTGCAAAACCGACTCAATGGTTTCTAATATAGTTTTCTCAGAATTATAAGCCGGAATAATTACAGAAATTAATGGCATAATATTTTGTGGTAGGGGCGCACCGACGTGCGCCCTAATTGATTGTCATATTTTGTGGTAGGGGCGCACCGACGTGCGCCCTTTACCGACGTGCGCCCTTTACCGACGTGCGCCCTTTACCGACGTGCGCCCTTTACCTTTACCAACGTTTATCCTTATTTATTTGTCTTAGAAAACTGCTGAACTTTAGTAAGCAATTCCCGAGCCTGCTCAGGAGGTAATACAGTAGCCAAGAAAATCTTTAGTAATAAAATCAACATTAGCTTTGTTCTAGTTAACCAACTAGGATCATACCTGATAGCCTGCCAGAAAAAACGAGCTGCTGATAAGCCTCTCTTACGTTCTAACTTTCCTTCAACTGCCTTAAGAGTGAGATATTTATAACGCTCACCAAGTACTTGCTTTTTTAAGTTTTGTAAAGATTCAGACCCTTGAGCAAAAGCTCTGTCAATAATTTCCAAGCTTTCCGTCTCCATTTGCCAAATATTAGCAGACATCGAGTTAGGGGAAACTCGATATAAAATTTGTGCTGCTGGCACGTTGACAAATTCATATTTGGCAGCCAACCGTAACCACATCTCCCAATCAGCAGCGGGGGTCAGTGATTCATCAAAACCACCAACTTGGGTTAAAGCCTCCTTGCGAATTAAGGGATTAGAGCCACTGGCCACAAAATCTCTGAATAACAGCTCAGAGTAAACATTCCCATTTGATTTAATATGACTACCTGGACGCAAAAATTGACCTGATTCATCGATCCAATCAGTCCAGCTGTAAGCTACTGCTGCTTCGGGATTAGCTTGCAATGCCGCTAATTGTGCCTCTAGTTTATCCGGTGTCCAGAGATCATCGGCATCAATAAAGGAAAGATATTCCCCTGTAGCTTCGGCAATACCTCGGTTTCGTGCAGCACAGACACCAGCATTGGAGTAAGAAAACACCCGTATCCGAGAATCTGATACACTAGAAATAACCTCCAAGGTAGAATCTTGGGAACCGTCATTAATGACTAGGAGCTCAAAATCAGTAAAAGTTTGCTTTAAAACTGAATTAATGGTCTCTTTGATGGTATTTTCAGCGTTATAAGCTGGAATAATCACAGATATAGTTGGCATCTTAAAGTTATTTGTTATTTGTTATTTGTTGTTGGTTATTTGTTATTTGTTGTTTGTTGTTTGAGAATTGAGAATTTAGAATATCCTCCTTGTCTCCTTTGTCTTCCTCATCTCCCTACTCCCCTCCTCCTCTACGCATCTTCATTCTCAATGCATAGAAAGGACTTAGCAAACTTCCCCAGAAAAATTCCAACTCACAGGCAGCAATTAAGTTCGTTTTCAATTTTCCTCGATACTTAAGAAACTGTAGTGCCATCCGTCGCAAATTACCTAAGATAGTTCTGATAATTACCAGGGGTTTTTGCCAATTATGGGTATTAATTAGACGGAGTTGACAAGTAGCTAAACCACAGCCATGAGCTAGAGATAATAAGTAATCCCTTTCCAGACGCCAGGGTGGTATTTGATGGTAGCTGTGCATATCAGGGTTATACCAAATTTCCCAACCAGCTTGGTGCAGATACAACAACAGCTCATAGTCTTCTCCCCCTAACATGGAATTCCCTAGTCTACCCTTCAAAATAGGACGTTTGGGAACAGTATCCTCCCAGGCTTGCTGGCGTACCACCAAAGCTGCAGCAGTGGGTAATTTTAATTTATCTGGCTCGAATAACTTGGGTTGGTGACCATGTTCCCTAATTGCCAGAAAAGCTTGGATCTTCCTAAAATTTTCCGGCGGTTCGACTTCAAAATCACCGTGAATTTGTCCACTAAAAGCACCTCCTTGGGGATGCTTCCCAGCAAAAGAGTAAGCTTGAAATATCCAATCAGCCTTCGGCAAATTGTCATCGTCAAGAAAGCCAATCAGTTCCCCTCTGGCTTCTCGAACCCCCCGCTGTCTCGCAAAGGCGGCTCCCTGCTCAGTTTCCAAACAATACCTCAAGGGATAGGTATGCTGCCAAGTCGCTTGATACTCCTGGATCACTTTAGCAGTGCGATCGCTACTGTTGTTATCAATTACCAGAATTTCCCAAGACAGATGTTCAATACCAGTTTGCGATCGCAAGCGTTCAATCAGCTTCGGTAGACGAGTTTCCCCATTATAAGTTGGAATAGCAACAGTAAAGTTAATGGACATACTATATATTAGGTGTTAGGTGGTAGATGTTAGGTATTAGGTGTTAGATTTTTTTGCCAATTCTCAATTCCCAATTGCCAATTCCCAATTGCCAATTCCCAATTCCCAATTCCCAATTGCCAATTCCCAATTCCCAATTGCCAATTCCCAATTCTCAATTCTCAATTCTCAATTCCCAATTCCCAATTCCCAATTCCCAATTGCCAATTCCCAATTCCCAATTCCCAATTCCCAATTCCCAATTCCCAATTCCCAATTCCCAATTCCCAATTCCCCATTCCCAATTCCCCATTCCCAATTCCCAATTCCCAATTCCCAATTCCCCATTCCCTACTTAAATCGAAAAACCTAACTGTAGACCAAAGACAACATGAATAACCAGTAATATCATAATCGTACTACCTAAATAAGCATGAGCAGTACGAAACAATTCTTTCTTGTCTCCACCAAAACCA
>JAAHGR010000585.1 GCA_010672425.1 Symploca sp. SIO2E6 | reverse complement strand
AATTTAGCCATAATTTTTTCATAGTCATCAAAATAGGCTTGACAATCAACATATTTACCGTAGGGCAGATAATTAATGACCCCAATATAGCAGCTATCTCTACCCTGACAAGGACTTAACCAAATATCATCTCCTTTCACAAAGCGCACTTCAATAGGAAGATGAACTTGATAGTTTTTTTCTTGGATCATCTGGCGAATTTGCAAGATGGCTTCAGCTGTGTTTTCTAGAGGAATCGCCCACTCGTTTACCTGCTGTTTAAATAGACGGTCAAAATTAAATTGACTCACACTATCTGCCTGGGATTGTTTTGGCTGGCTAAACATTTGTTGTACGTACCAACGATTAATCTGGGGGATCAGACCTTGGTTATAAGTAGCCAAATATAACAGCAGTTCAAAAGTATAGTAGCCAATGAGTTTTTCTTTATACCAACTCTGGAGGAGTTGGAAAACATTTTTTATAGTAGTGTTTTTTGCCGATGGTTTGCGAGTTGCACTCCACTCCCACACCAGATCTGCATGGGGTAAATACCAAAAACGATAGTGGTCAGATTCGAGGCGTTCCGGTAGTTTAGCCAATGTATTTTCTAGAGTTTGTGGTTGTTGTTCTACTGCTAAATCAAATTCTTTGGTTACTTGTAGTTTAAGTTCTGTGACTAATCCTAAACTTCCTAGATGGCATTTGGCTGCATTGAATAGTTCTGAATTTTCCTTGAGGGAGATTTTGATAACCTCCCCTAAACCTGTTACCATTGTCATCTCTTGAATCATGGTTGGCATCACCCCGTAATTTAATCCTGTACCATGAGTTGCAGTAGCTATGGCACCGGCTACAGTTTGAGCAGAAATAGAACCTAGATTGGGCAAAGCTAGTCCATATTTTGCTAGGCTGTGACTCAAATCTTTTAGGGTAACTCCTGCTTGAGTAATCACAGTTTGACTATCAGAATAGATATTTAAAATCCGATTTAAGCGATTGCTACAAACCAACTCTTCATTACTCATCGCGATATCGCTTGGGGAATGTCCTGAACCGAATACTCTGATTTTCCTTTGATCTGCTTGGCAGACAATATCTCTAACTTCTTCAGTTGAAGCAGGGTGATGTACGGAAGTAGGTGTACAATGATACTGGTGTGACCAGTTGCTAAAGCGCTGTTGATTCATCAGTTTTATTATTTCATATCATATCCGCCTAATCGCTTATGATAAAAACTTCTCCGCGTCCCCGCGTCTCCGCATCTCCGCGTCAACCTTAATGATAAGTATTCAACCGGACATGATATCATAGGACTCTCACGAATCCACGCTGAACTTTGAAGTAATTCATTTGTATTTCTGCACGCACCAATTTTGAGGACATTTTTTGTTCGTGGTACTTTTTGCGTTCTGTATCCTTCCAGAGGGTAATCCACTTCAGCTGGGATAAATTAACCAATTTAGCGTGAGCTTGATTGGGATAAAATTGTTGTAGTAGAGAAATGGTTGTTACTTCTTCTATCCCACCAGGTATATCCTTGATCAGTCCGCTAGAAATTCCCAGGAATCCAGTCACATGTAATTTAGGCAAGTTCCACAAAGCCAAAGTATTCCAAGGAGAGGTCATCCCATTTATTGGTTTAATTCCCGCATCTCCTCCGTGGCTTTCAATCATTCTGGCTCCCACTACCAGAGTGTCTGAGGTGAGATGAGACCTTAATGTTCCCACGTCTATTGGTGAGATCTGCACTTCTAGACTCTGCAACAGAAGTTGATTACCACCCAAAAAAGTTGCTTCAACCACAATTGCATTTAAGGGATGAGCAAACCCTTTCCAGGGATTTACAAGGAGGGAATGTACTCGATCTCCAAAAACAGAAACAATTTGGCTAATTTGGTTGAAAAGTTGATAATCTGTAGCTATCACTACATAATCAGCGTATTCTAGTGCTTTGCAACACCAATTCTCAAGCTGAGATAATTCAGGGATAGAAATCCCTGAAGAACTGTGTATTCTGGTTCCTAGAATCAGAGACATTGCTATACTCCTTGAAATTCATGTTCCAAGTCTTTGAACAAAGAGATCGGCTAATCATATCCCTTGAGGCTATGCTTTTAAGACCATTTATAAAATAAATCTAAAGATGCAGTAGTGACAAGTCAAAAGCGAGTAGATTTTGTCAATAGGTCTCAGTAAAGAAATTAATTGAGATGATCATGATCATCCGAGAAATATGTTGCTTCCCTTTATAGGAGGTGCAGTCGGCTCCCCAATGTACTCTTGATTCAGGAAGACTATCATATATAGAGATGGTTGTTGATATTCGCAGTTTATGACCCAGTTCCATCTCCAAGCTCCTTTTTCCCCTACAGGTGACCAACCTCAAGCGATCGCGCAATTAGTTGCTTCACTACGAGCCAACAACCGTATACAAACCCTGTTAGGGGCTACTGGTACTGGTAAAACTTATACGGTAGCTAAAGTTATTGAGGAAATTGGCAAACCAACTCTGGTGCTGGCTCACAATAAAACCTTAGCAGCTCAGTTGTGCAATGAGTTACGGGAATTCTTTCCCCATAACGCCGTTGAGTACTTTATCTCCTACTATGACTATTACCAGCCAGAAGCCTATATCCCGGTAACTGATACTTATATCGAAAAAACAGCGGCGATTAATGATGAAATCGATATGCTTCGTCATTCCGCCACGCGATCGCTGTTTGAGCGTCGGGATGTGATTGTGGTAGCTTCGATTAGCTGTATCTATGGCTTGGGGATTCCTGCGGAGTACCTCAAAGCAGCGATTCCTTTACAGGTAGGTACAGAAGTAGAGCAACGCCAGCTGTTGCGGGATTTAGTCTCTGTCCAATATGCTCGTAATGATTTAGAATTAGGGCGGGCTCGTTTTCGAGTTAAGGGAGATGTCCTCGAAATTTGCCCTGCCTATGAAGACCGGATCATCCGGGTGGAATTCTTTGGGGATGAAATTGATGCCATTCGCTACATTGATCCAGTTACCGGTGCAATTCTCCAAAGTCTAGATGCCTTAAATATTTACCCTGCACGTCACTTTGTTACACCTGATGATAGATTAGAGGAAGCCTGCTTAGCGATCGAGGAAGAACTCCGAGAAAGGTTGTTGAAATTGGAGCAAGAGGGGAAGTTGCTAGAGGCTCAGCGTATGGAACAGCGGACTCGCTATGACTTGGAACTGTTGCGGGAAGTCGGGTACTGCAACGGTGTGGAAAACTACTCCCGTCATTTGGCCGGACGTAATCCAGGGGAACCACCAGAATGTTTGATTGATTACTTTCCCCAAGACTGGCTGTTGGTAGTAGATGAATCCCATGTTACTGTGCCACAAATCCGGGGTATGTACAATGGTGACCAAGCCAGAAAACGAGTGCTCATTGAACATGGTTTTCGTTTACCGAGTGCCGCAGACAACCGTCCCTTAAAAGACGAGGAGTTTTGGCTTAAGGTAAAACAGTGTATTTTTGTTTCCGCAACTCCTGGAGACTGGGAACTCGAACTCTCTCAAGAGCAGATTGTCGAACAGATAATTCGCCCTACAGGAGTAGTTGATCCAGAAATTTTTGTACGTCCTACAGAAGGTCAAGTAGATGACCTGTTAGGGGAGATTAAAGAGCGAGTTAGCCGCGAGGAAAGGGTACTGGTAACTACCCTAACTAAGCGGATGGCAGAAGATTTGACAGAATATCTCCAGGAGAGAGGGATTCAGATACGCTATCTCCACTCAGAGATTAACTCAATCGAGCGCATCGAAATCTTGCAGGCTTTGCGGGAGAAGAAATTCGATGTATTGGTTGGGGTAAATTTGTTGCGGGAAGGGTTGGATTTACCGGAAGTGTCCTTAGTAGCGATTTTAGATGCCGATAAGGAAGGGTTCTTGCGAGCCGAGCGCTCTTTAATTCAAACTATTGGTAGGGCGGCACGTCATGTGCGAGGACAGGCAATTTTGTATGCTGATAATCTTACCAAAAGTATGGCCAAAGCCATTGATGAAACTGACCGCCGTCGAGGGATTCAGCTAGCCTATAATCGGTTGCACGGCATTACCCCTCAACCAGTTGTCAAAAAATCCAGTAATGCCATTTTGGCTTTTCTCGATATTTCCCGGCGGTTGAATGCAGAGCAATTAGAAGATGTTTATGAACAAGCTAACGATTTACCCTTAGAACAAATTCCAGAGTTGATTTCTCAGTTAGAAACCCAGATGAAGGAAGCGGCGAAGCAGTTACAGTTTGAAGAAGCAGCCAAATATCGCGATCGTATTAAGCATTTACGAGATAAATTGTTAGGGAGTTGAGAATTTAGAATTTAGAATTTAGAATTTAGAATTTAGAATTTAGTAGACTCCATCAATCAGGCTTAAAATTGAAACAATGAGGCACTTCTTTTAATTCTCAATTCTAAATTCTCAATTCCAATGACTCTCTCTACTCTTCAAACACCAGTTATTTATCCAGAACCCGACGGCTCACCTATGGCAGAAAGTGATTCTAACCGCGATTATCTAGTTTATGGGGTCGAATCCCTCAAAATCCATTTTCAAGACGAGGAGGATGTTTACGTTTCCGGTAACCTTTGGCTATGTTATGAACAAGGAGTCTCTAATGCAGTAGTCTCCCCCGATGTGTTTGTCATCTTCGGAGTAGACAACCGTCCCCGCAAAAGTTACAAAGTGTGGGAAGAGCAGGGAAAAACACCCGATTGGGTTCTAGAAGTAACTTCGAGCAGCACCCGCAGTAAAGACGAACAAGAAAAACCAGTGACTTATGCGAGAATGGGAGTGTCGGAGTATTTTCAGTACGACCCCAGTGGGGATTATCTCAAACCCGCCCTTAAAGGACAGCGTTTAACCAAAAATGGTTATGAAACGATCACCCCCAAATACCTGGAAAACGGAACTATAGTGGTTCCCTCCTTGGTGTTAGGATTAGAACTGTGGTTATTTCCCAACGGTGAGTTGCGGTTTTTCAATCCTCAACGGGGAGAATTTTTAAGAACTTATC
>JAAHGR010000584.1 GCA_010672425.1 Symploca sp. SIO2E6 | reverse complement strand
CTAAGGCCCAAACCGGATCTGGAGCTTGAAGACAGGGAATTTGCCAATTGGCCAATAGGTTAGCAGAACCATAATCCCGTACACTTACTCCTTGACAACCGGCAAAGGAGCGTCTTGCTACCCAACGAGTTAGCTGACGCTTCAGGGGACCGATCCCCTGAGCCCAAGCAATGGTTCTTAATCCCAGCTGTTGCGCTAGTCCCATCAAGCCAGCGTAGTAGAGGTGACTTCTGGCACTCGTGGCATCCTGAATAAGACTACCACCCCCCCAGATGAAGGCATCTGAGTGGCGCATTGCCTGGAGTACTTGCCCTGCAGAAAGGCGATCGCAACTCTCAACACCGTACTGCTTGCCAGTTAAACTGGGGTTACCAGAAAGTACTACAGGAGTCACCGATTCCGGTAGCATTTGCAGCAGAGAAGCGAGCAATGCCTCATCGCCACCATTGCCCTTGCCGTAATATCCACATAAAACTGCTCGTATTTTTCCCATCCCAAAACTTTAGCAGTTTTTGTTCAAAAATAAGTTAAGCTAGTTTATAAAGTAAATCTTAAGAGAACAAAAATAGTCTCTCATACTTAATCCTTAGCCATGCACGTTCTTTCCCTTCCCACTTGGATTATTCACATCTCCAGCGTCATCGAGTGGGTTGCCGCCATTTGGCTGATCTGGACTTATGGTGAAATTACTGGCAATCGCTACTGGTGGGCTTTGTCCTTTGCCATGTTACCTGCTTTGGTGAGTGCTATGTGTGCCATCACTTGGCATTTTTTTGATAACCCAGAATCCCTAGAATGGCTAGTTACCCTTCAAGCCTCTATGACTGTCTTGGGTAATATTACTCTTTGTGCAGCTGCTTGGTGGATTTGGTATTGTACACTACAGAATAATACCAGTGTGACGAAAAAAAATCTCAAATCATCAACAGATGATAATTTTTCATAAAATTCTTTAACAGTTTGGAAAGAGTGGACATCTTAATTATTTTAGCTGAAGTCGGCCTCCTGATTGTTCTTTGCCTGCTGCTGGACTGGTTGGTAGGAAAATTGTTCCAACAAGTGATGAGGGTAGCTTGGCTCAAAAAGGGGGAAAAGAGTGCTAAGACCCTGCGTCGGAACATCAGGGGAATTGTGATTCTTTTGGGTGTAGTCCTTAGTCTGGCGATCATAGGTGTCAATGGAGTGCTAATCTACCAAGGTGAAAACCTTCAGGAATACACCACAAATTTAATTCGTGACATCCCATCGGACTTTTGGGTAGCATTAGGTATAGGGAGCATCAAGAGCATAGGCATTCTTATACTAGCATCGGTTGTTTTACGCTTTCTCCCCCAATGGCTAGATTTAGCTTGCGATCGCGTCAAACAATTTGAACAACTTAATGCCAACGAGGAGAGTATTGATGGTTTCTTTGGCTTTCTCAAAAGCATCATCACCAAAGTCCTGTGGTTGGCGTCTGGGATTTTATGTACCCAATTTCTCCAATTTCCCGCAGTAGTTCCTCAATATCTGTATATTTTCCTGAAGATATATGCTATTATTGGCATCGGGTTGCTGATCGTCAAAGCCGCTTCTGCGATTATTGACAGCCTTGATGACCTAAGTAATAAATATGCTAGTTCTGATAATCTCCTACAGTTCTATGATCATCTCAGGCATCTAGTTCCCTTCCTCAAGCGATGCCTAGAATATATTATCTATGTTTGCATGGCGACCTTGGTAGTGCAGCAGGTAGAATTCATTGCTAATTTAGCTACCTATGGTTCCCAAACAGTAAAGATTATCGGCATTCTGTTTATGAGCCGTGTCTTCATTGAAGTCACTAATCTCGTAGTAGAGGAAACCTTACTCAATAATAATAATCTTACTGAAACTCAAAGACAGAGACGGCTGACGATTATTCCGATCTTCGAGAGTTGCCTAAAATATGGTATCTACTTTGGTGCCGGTATTGCTATCCTCAAAACTATTCAGATCGACCCTGGCCCCATCCTAGCAGCAGCTGGTATTGCTGGTTTAGCTCTTAGTTTAGGGGCGCAAAATCTGATTAATGATATAGTCTGTGGATTCTTCATCCTCTTTGAAAATTACTACTTAGTGGGTGACTATATTGAGATAGATGACGCGGAGGGTACTGTGGAGGCAATTGAACTGAGAACTACCCGTATCCGACATCCTGATGGTCAATTGGAGATTATCCGGAACGGGGATATTGGAGCAATTACTAATTACTCTAAGCAGTATATCTATGCCAATGTAGAAGTTGGTGTTGCCTATGACTCTAACTTAGATCATGTGTATCGGGTTATTGAAGAAGTTGGACAACATTTAAAAACAGATGAGCCGATGGTACTGGAAGCAACCCAAGTGGATGGACTAGAGGAATTCGGTGAGTATAGATTACTAATTCGTACCATTACGAAGGTTAAACCAGGGGGACATACCCGCATCCGGCGAATTTTTCGTAAGAAGCTGAAAGAAGCCTTTGACAAAGAGGGAATTGAAATTCCTTTGTACGAAGCATAAAAAGCTAAGTCGTCATTTGTTATTTGTCATTTGTCATTTGTCATTTGTCATTTGTCAGGGTTTGAGCCGTATTTACATTTTGTGACATAGTTGCTGTTCCCAATTCCCAATTCCCAATTCCCAATTCCCAATTCCCAATTCCCAATTCCCAATTCCCAATTCCCAATTCCCAATTCCCTACTTAAAAGTCAGATGATTTCCAAAGATACCTTATTTGCCCTTTCCCTATTTCCTTACCTGGGATTTTTGTGGTTTATCACTCGTTCCGGACAAGCACCGCGTTTGGCTTTAATGGGGTATTATGTCCTTTTGGTTTTTGTTGGGGTTACCATTCCAGCAGGGATTTACTGCCAGGTAGTCTATGGTCAGTCCTTGGCTAATGTAGATTGGTTACATGGGAGTGCAGAATTCTTTTTGACTCTTTCCAATATTTTGGTAGTATTAGGTTTCAGGCAAGCAATTATCCAACACAAACGCTCATCTTCTTAGAGAGCATTGGTTAAAATACAGCGCTTTGTGCTGTAATAAAGTACACTCTTCCAAAAGTCCCCGTGGAACCAAAAGCGTTCGCAAAGCGTTCTCATTTAGGAGTAGCATCCTCTGGCTTCCCCCTTATTAAGGGGGACGGGAGGGGGATCAATAATGTACCGCATAGCAGAGCAAACTGCTGTAATCTAGAAACAAGGCCAGTATGACTGTAACATTGAAAACAAACTACAAAAAAAACAAGGTATCCTCATTTGCTGAAGTTTGGGAGTGTACCATAACCAAGAATAAATCCCTTCACGCAACTGTTGATTTTGTGCCTGGAGAAGTCCTGTCTAGTCTTGGCGCTAGAGAGTTTTTAACCCAGCCCAACTATTTGTCAGTACAAATAGCTGAGCATCAGCACATTTTGCTAGAGCCCGAGTTTTTGCAATATATTAATCACAGTTGCGATCCCAATGTCTGCTTCGATACGAGTAATATGACTGTTACTGCTCTGCGTAAAATTGAGATTGGGGAAGAGCTGACTTTTTTCTATCCATCTACAGAATGGTCTATGGATAGAGGATTTGATTGTCATTGTGGAACCCAAGATTGTTTGGGAAAGATTCAGGGAGCTGCCCATTTACCATTAAACGTTTTGACAAAGTACAAATTCTCGCAGCATATACAGCAAAAGCTGGCGCAGGCTGATTAAAATCAGAAAAATAGGTATTTTTTGACTTCATCAGAATCTCTTTGACTAGCCAGGAAAACGATGAACAAGATTTTGAGCTTGTGGGCAACTCCCCGCTCTCGCTCGACTGCATTTATGTGGATGATGAAAAATCGGGGTGATTTTGTAGCTTTGCCAGAACCTTTTGGTAAATCGGCTTACTACAGTGAAGAGCGTATTTTTGATATCCCAGGAGATTGGCAGCCTGAGCCTGCATATAATTACCCAATTGTTTTACAACAACTCATATCAAAATCTGAGGAGTCGCAACTGTTTGTCAAAGATTTTCCTCTCTATTTTATACAGATAGTTGATGAGGTATTTTTATCACTTTTTCAACATACGTTTCTGATCCGAGATCCTGCCCAGATGCTACCTTCCTACTTTCATAAATGGCCTGATTTGACGTTTGAGGAAACAGGTTATCAACAGCTAGATCAGCTTTTTGAAAAAGTAGTTAGTTTTACAGGTGAGATACCTCCTGTAATTGATGCCGATGATCTAGTCAATAAACCTATATCTACGCTTCAGGTTTATTGTAGAAATGTTGGTATTCCATTTATACCAGAAGCGTTAAATTGGGAGCAGCCAAAAGAGAGCCTCAAAAAAATGAGTTGGTGGGATGGAGGAAGTTGGCATGATCGTGTGAGCGTTACCAAAGAATTTAGCGAACAGCTCAATCCTCACTACTTGGATGTAAATGATAGCGAGCGCTTAAAATACCTTTATGACTTATGCCTACCCTATTATGAAAAACTTTATGCCTATCGACTTAGATCAAGTTCCTAGTACAAGCAATACCTTAATTACCAATTACCAGTCAGATGGCTAGCAAAAATCCCCATTTTCGTCAATTAATCTCTGACTCAACCTATACAGAAATTGTTAGTAACCAAATTCTCAAGCAGGTTGAAGCTCATCAAGCAGCTTATCCTGAGCAAAAAATTTATATGATGGGGTTTGGCGATACCAGCCAGCCTTTACCACCAACAGTTGTTCAGGCTTTAGTCGATGCAGCTAGTCGCTTAGGTCATCCAGAAACTTATACTGGATATGAAGATATTACCGGAAACCCAGAGTTGAGAAAGGCCATTTGCCTTAACTACTACCAGAAAAAGCTAGGCATTGCCCTCGATCCGACAGAAGTTTTTATCAGTGACGGTGCTCAGTCAGTTGCGGTGAATCTGCAAGAACTCCTGGCTGAGGATAATTTAGTTGCTCTCCAAAACCCTGCTTACCCCTCTTTTGTTGAAGGGACTTTATTAGCAGGGCATAGCCAATATATTAACTTGCACTGCC
>JAAHGR010000583.1 GCA_010672425.1 Symploca sp. SIO2E6 | reverse complement strand
CCAGATACTGGATTTGATCTGGATTTGCCAGGTCAGTTTTATTCAAAATTGTGATATCGGCATAGCCAATTTGCTTGAGTGCCGCTTCACTATCAAAGTGATCTGGGGTAAATATCTCAGAATCCACCATCGTGATGATTGAATCTAGCCGAGTCATGTCACGCAATTCCGTCCCCAAAAAGGTTATAATGATGGGTAATGGGTCAGCGACTCCAGTGGTTTCAATCACCAGATAATCAACACGCTCATCCCGTTCTAGCACTTGGTAAACTGCATCTACTAACCCATCATTGATGGTGCAGCAGATACAGCCATTACTCAGTTCCACCATGTCTTCATCCATCGACACCAGTAACTGGCTATCAATGTTAATGTCACCAAATTCATTCACTAAAATCGCGATCTTTAAATCCTGGCAATTGCTCAGAATATGATTGAGCAAAGTAGTTTTACCACTGCCGAGAAATCCTGTAATGATCGTGACAGGCATTCCTCGTTTAGGAATGTCCAGAGTCGTTGAGTTGGAAAGAGTTGCTGTGTCGGTCATATCCAATTCCGGGTTTTCCGTTAAGCCGGTGGAAAATAGGTTAAAACGATAATCATTATCATAACAGAAACAGGTAACTGCTAGCTAAAGAGCTCGCCTTGGAGCGCTTCATGCCCCCAATTGAATGGAAGAAACAATTCTCTTCCCTATTCCCTGTTCCCTGTTCCCTTGTTTCTCAAGAGTAAAAACCACGAGATTGGAGTTATTGCTATGCCACTCTACGAGTACTTCTGTTCCAGCAACAACCAAACCGTTGAAGCTGTTATTGTCGGTGCGGGTGCGGCGGGGGTCGGTTGTGGAGTCGTTCTCAAAGATTTAGGACTCCAGAATTTTATCCTCTTAGAGCGCCATGAAGTGGGAGCATCTTTTAATCGCTGGCCCGCACAAATGCGATTTATTACCCCGTCGTTTCCCAGTCATGGCTTTGGGTTACTCGACCTGAATGCGGTAGCTCTCAATACCTCCCCAGCTCTAGCTTTTCGACAAGAACACATTACTGGTAAGGAGTATGCCCTCTATTTACAAACGGTTGTGGAGCATTTTCAGCTTCCGGTAAAAACGGGCATTGAGGTTCGCGATATTGAACCACTACCAGAAGAAGAAGGATTTATCCTCAAAACTTCCCAAGGCGATATCCAAAGCCGCTTTGTCATTTGGGCAGCGGGAGAATTTCAGTATCCGCACCTCGATCCCTTTCCCGGTGCCGATTCGTGCATTCATAATACTCAGGTAGGCTCCTGGGACAAGATACAGGGGGAGGAGTTTATTGTTATTGGTGGTTATGAAAGCGGAATGGATGCCGCCACCAATTTAGTTGCCTTAGGAAAACGAGTAGGAATAATAGATCGCGCTAAAAGTTGGGCATCCGATGACCCCGATCCAAGCATCTCCTTGTCTCCTTACACACTACAGCGCTTAGAATTTGTCTATGCTACAGGTCGTCTGGAACTGGTTGGTAATACTGATATTGTAGGAGTCAAGCGGGACAGCAATAGTTATGCTGTCGTCGGAGCGCAAGGTAATGAGAATATCCAGTATCGCCAGTGGATGAGTCCCACCCCTCCTATTCTGTGTACGGGTTTTAAGGGCAGTCTCAGTACCATAGCCCATTTGTTTCATTGGTCTGACGGACATGCTGTACTGAATGAATCGGATGAATCGACCCGTACTCCAGGGTTATTCGTTGTCGGACCTTCTGTGCGTCACGGGGATGTGATTTTCTGTTTTATCTATAAATTCCGGCAGCGGTTTGCGGTGGTGGCTGATGCGATCGCACAGCGTTTGGGTTTAGATCCCTCACCTTTGCAGGTTTACCGGGAACAGGGTTTATTTCTTGATGACCTTTCTTGCTGTGACAATGACTGTGTTTGTTAATCTGAGATCTTTTATAGACAACGATGAACCGAGTTACGGGACAACTCTCTACCCACACTGCCGTCGTTGCGATCGGTAAAGAAAGTGTGGGAAAATCCCAGTTAATTGCCTCCCTCACCCAAAAGCCAGCCTATAGCTCGAATTTTCGGGGTACTACCGTGGCTTGTGAAACCTATCGGGACGGCGATAGTACCTTTGTAGATACCCCTGGGATTTTGCGCCAGTCTGATAGCGTGACGACGGCAACCGTGCTGAACCGTTTGCCAGAAACTGATACTGTGCTGCTTGTAGTGCAAGCTACTCATATCGACGAGGATTTAGCGGAGTTACTCCCATTGGTTCAAGGCAAGCGGGGAGTCGTGGCTGTTACCTTTTGGGATAAGGTACGAGCTAAAGCAGAAGCCATGGAAGTACTCGAACGTCTCCGCCAGAGTTCCGGGATTGGTTTCATCCCTGTGGATGCCCGTCATCTGAGGGCGAGCGATCGCGTCGAGATTATCGAGGCTCTTTCATCTCCTGGAACCTTTACCCAAGAATTTAAACCAAAACCCATTGGCTGGTGGATCGAGCCATCACCCACGTTATTGGAACACCGCTACTGGGGACCGGTTGCAGCAATTTTGCTGCTTTTATTGCCTGCCATCATCGCCGTTGGGACAGCCAACACCTTGGCTGGATTCGTTGAGCCATTAGTACAAGGGTTGGTTAAGCCTTTAGTCCAACAACTCAACCTATTACCGTCCCTATTGCGAGAAATTCTTGTAGGTCGATATGGACTGGTGACGATGAGTCCATTGCTATTCGTTTGGGCTGTGCCCACGGTTGTACTCTATGCCCTGTTTCTTGGTGCTTACAAAGCGAGTGGTTTGATTGATCGCATCACAGTGGCAATGCATCCGTTAATGCTTCCCTTGGGATTAACAGGGCGAGATTTGGTGCGGGTGATTATGGGTTTTGGTTGCAATGTCCCCGCAGTAATTAACACTAGGGCTTGTTCGAGTTGTTCACGAGGGACTTGTATTTCTGCGATCGCATTTGGTTCCGCTTGTTCCTACCAGTTTGGGGCAACCCTCGGGGTATTTGCAGCGGCTCAACTGCCTTATCTAGTTATCCCTTATTTATTCTATCTAACAGTAACAACCTTAATTTACACCCGACTGACAGCACCCAAAAAAGCGCGATCGCCGTTAAATAAGTTGCTTGTTGAAGGGCGTAGCTTCCTAGAATTGCCCCGCCCAATCGCCATCTGGCGTGAAGCTCACAGCACCCTATCTCAATTCTTTCTCCAGGCAATCCCCATCTTCTTGGGAATTACCATTATTGCTTCCTTACTTGACTGGCTAGGCATTCTCTCTTTATTGTCCGGTGTTCTTGGCCCTGTGATGAGATTGTTTCGCCTTCCCGCTGAAGCCGCTTTACCTGTGGTGCTTGCCTCCATTCGCAAAGATGGCATTTTGCTATTCACTGAACCGAATGTAGTGGGTGTTTTAACCCCCTCGCAGATTCTCACAGCCGTCTATCTAGCAGGTGTCATTCTGCCTTGCCTTGTCACCCTTTTAACCATTGTGCGGGAGGTGTCTTGGCGCTTTGCCCTGAAGCTTTTGAGCCAGCAAGTTGTGGCAGGCGTCGGCTTTTCCCTGCTTCTAGCTTGGGGCAGTGCCCTATTTGAGCATTCAATTAATGGGACTTAGACATTATGCAAAAAGCGTGTTTGGTGTCAAACAATTGAAGATTGAAGATTAAAGATTTTAGATTTACCCCAACCCGCAAGGGGTTTAAACCCCTTGCTAATAGCTAAAGTCCGTTAAAACGGACTGAAAAGCGATCGCTTCTTCCTTAGAATATTTTATTGGTTGCAATTGTGATGATTTTTGGCTATTATTTGAACAATGGGATAGGTGTGCGCCTGTAAGGTCAGAATTGATAGTTATCGCAAAATCCGATAGCGTCAACAATTGAAGATTAATTAAAAACAAGCCTTAAGGAGAAAGAGAGAAATCTACCAAACAATGGGCATTTCTTGTTGTTAAAATTGCATCGGACAATTCAAAAGTAGCATCCTTGGCAAATCCTAAACAATTGTAAGCTCTAATTCTAAATTCAGTGAGCTGATTTATGCTAGTATTCATTTGAGGGAGTTACCTAAATTTTGCGATAAAAGCTGATTAAACTCTCGTTTTAGGGATTTTGCCAACTCAAACAACACCGCTAATCCAGTACAAGCTGCTGCTAGACTGAGGAACTTGAGTATAATTTTGGAGTTTGTCTTGATATCACCCTGATCACTGAGAAAGTGCGATCGCCGAAAGCGGCGGGAAGCCCATTCCTTCTCTAGATGGGAGGGATAGCCGCCCGCCGCTTTGTTGTTTGTTGTTTGTTTTTTGTTTTTTGACAAACAACTAACAACTAACAACTTGCTAACGCTTGCATCCCACGTAATGCAAGTCGTGGGATGAGTTAAGCTACTATCACCATCAATATTAATAGTCAGCAACATCACCTGTGGTGATATCGCGATTTGCGATAAGCTCAATTTCGACCGCATCACTGACTTCAGTTGCACAAGTCTATTGTGTCTGAGATTGTCTTGAGCAAACCCTTGATCACTGAGAAAGCGCGATCGCACCACCATTCTCATCAATACTAATAGCCAGCAATATCTCCTGTGGTGATATCGCGATTTGCGATAAGACTAATTTCTCCCGCATCACTGACTTCAGTTGCACAAGTCTATTGCGCCCTTGATTGTATTGATATTACCCTGATCACTGAGAAAGTGCGATCGCTTCCCCATCACCATCAATACGAAGAGTCAGCAACATCACCTGTGGTGATATCGCGATTTGCGATAAGACTCATTTCGACCGCATCACTGACTTCAGTTGCACAAGTCTATTGTGTCCTCGTTTGTCTTGAGCAAACCCTTGATTACTGAGAAAGCGCGATCGCACCACCATCACCATCAATACGAATAGCCAGCAATATCTCCTGTGGTGATATCGTAATTTGCGATAAGACTCATTTCGACCGAATCACTGACTTCAGTTGCAGAAGTTAGAGTACCTGTGTTAGTATTGATATTACCCTAACCACTAAAAAAGTGCGATCGCACCA